>JACCTU010000056.1 GCA_013812235.1 Actinomycetota bacterium
CGGCGTCTCGATCGCAGCGTCGCCGGAGACGGCTGCCTCCCTCGGAAAGCTCGACGGTGTCAAGAATGTCTGGCCCGTTCTGACCGCGCCGATTCCGAAGACGGTTGAGGCCGACCCGGACCTCTCGCCGCGATCGCGCAAACCGGCGCCGACATCGCGCAGAACGAGCTCGGCCTCACGGGTGCCGGCGTGAAGGTCGCCGTCATGGATACCGGCGTCGACTACGACCACGCCTCGCTCGGCGGTGATGGCACAGCGCGCTCGAACAGCGCGTCCTTCCCGAACAGCCGCGTGATCGCCGGGCGCGATCTCGTCGGCGACACGTTCAACGCGAATCCGGCAGACCCCGCATACAACCCGATCCCGACGCCCGATGGGCTTCCTGACGACTGCCAGGGCCATGGGACGCACGTTGCCGGCATCGTCGGCGCGAGCGGATCAATTAGGGGCATCGCTCCCGGCGTGACATTCGGTTCGTACCGGGTGTTCGGCTGTGGTGGCTCGACGACCGCGGACATCATGCTCGCGGCGATGGAGGCTGCACTCGCCGACGGAATGCACATCCTGAACATGTCGATCGGCTCGTCTTTCATGACCTGGCCGCAGTACCCGACGGCTGCCGGTTCGGACCGTCTCGTGCGGAACGGGATGATCGTCGTCGCGTCGATCGGCAACAGCGGCGCCGACGGTGCCTACTCGGCCGGTGCTCCCGGCGTCGGCCGGAAAGTGATCGGCGTGGCGTCGATGGACAACAGCCACGTTGAGCTCCGCACCTTCACCGTTAGCCCGGACAACACGCCGATCGGCTACTCCAATTCGACGGGCGCACCAGCTGCTCCAACGTCGGGCAGCGCGCTGATGACGAAGACGGGCACTCCGACGACCACCAACGACGGCTGCAACGTGTCGGGCGGTGTGCCCGCGAGCGCTGCAGGCAAAGTCGTTTTGATCCGCCGCGGCTTTTGCACGTTCCACGAAAAGGCACGGAACGCGCAGACGGCCGGTGCCGTGGGTGTCGTGCTCTACAAGAATGGGGCCGGCCGCTTGGTCGGGACCGTTGGCGGCCCGGTGCCGATCACGATTCCGGTCGTCTCGGTCTCCGACGCTGAGGGCGCGCTGCTCAACAACCGCATCGCGGCGGGCGACACCACGATGACGTGGACTGCGCAGGCTGGCAAGTTCGCGAACGCAACGGCTGGTCTGGCTTCGTCGTTCACGTCGTACGGCCTGACCGCCGAGCTCGACGTCAAGCCTGACGTCGCGGCACCGGGCGGCCTGATCCGGTCGACCTACCCGCTCGAGAAGGGCGGTTCTGCCTTGCTCAGCGGCACCTCGATGGCGTCGCCGCACACGGCTGGCGCCGCAGCGCTCATCCTCGAGGCGCGGCCGGGCTCCAAGGCGGATGACGTCCTGAGGATGCTCCAGAACACCGCCGATCCGGCCCGGTGGTTCGGGCAGCCCGCGAACCCGGGTCTGCGCGAGCCCGTGCACCGGCAGGGAGCCGGGATGATCGACATCGACGATGCGATCCTCGCGACGACGAGCATCGCGCCGTCGAAGCTGGCGCTCGGCGAGTCGGAGGCCGGTCCGCAGACGCGGTCGCTGACGATCAGCAACAGCTCGGCGTCGGAGCAGACGTACGCGCTCGGAAACACGAGCGCGATCGGCACCGGCAATACGTTCCCCCCGCTGTCGTTCTGGGTCCAAGACCGCAGCGTCGTCTACTCGCAGGCGGGTGTGCCGGTGACGTCTGTCGCGGTCCCCGCCGGTAGCTCGGCGACCGTCGACGTCACGATCACGACCGCACCGGCGGCCGTGGAGGACAAGACGCTCTACGGCGGCTGGCTGACGTTCGCTTCGGGCAACCAGACGTTCCGCGTTCCCTACGCCGGATTCATCGGCGACTACCAGTCGCTGAGGATCCTGGACGCGGGCGCCGCGAGTGCCTTCCCGACGATCGGGCGGCTGACGGGTTTCGTCTCGGCGACGGACCGCACGCCGGTGCACACGCCGGTTGCAGCGGGCGCGACGTTCACCATGACGGCCGGTAACGTGCCATACGTCCTGGCGCACTTCGCGCACCAGGTTCGCAAGATCCGCATCGAGATCTACAACGCAGCGACGAACGCGCGCGCGGGTGAAGTCCTGCGGGACGAGTACCGCGAGCGCAACAGCCGTCGCACCGGCACGACGAACGACACGAACAGCGACGTGTACATGCCGTTCGCGATCGACGGGACGGTGAAGAAGGGCAAGGGACGCGAGCTGGTGCCGGACGGCTCGTACTACGCCGTCTTCAGCGCGGAGAAGGCGCTCGGCGACTCTGCGAATCCAGCTCACACGGAGACGTGGACGTCGGCAGCCTTCACGATCGATCGGCCCTAATCGCGGTCGTAGAAGCGAACGAAGGAGGGGGCTGCCTCAAGCGGCCCCCTCTTCTCTTCCGTCAACCAGGCGCCCTCAATACCGGCTCGACCGGGGCCGAGATCCTCAGCTGGATCAACGACCCGAACCGCAGCGACGACGGCTCGAGCCCAACGGGTACCTAGTAGGCGACGGCGCCTCGCCCGGTCTCCGCGGCGTGGCGTTGCTCGTCTGCCCGGTAGCTCGAGCGGACGAGCGGGCCTGCGAAAACCGAGCCGAAGCCCAGCTCCTCGCCCTGCTCGCGGAACCAGCGGAACTCGTCCGGGTGCACCCAGCGGTCGATCGTCGCGTGCTTGGGGCTCGGCTGCAGGTACTGGCCGATCGTCACGACGTCGACCCCGTGCGCGCGGAGGTCGCGCATCGTTTCGACGACCTCGTCGTTCGTCTCCCCCAGGCCGACGATGATCCCGGACTTGGTCAGTACCGGATAGTCGGCGAGCGCCTTCGCGCGCTCGAGCAGCCAGAGCGCCTTGTCGTAGCTCGCCTTCGCGCCGCGCATCTTGCGGTGGAGGCTGCGGACCGTCTCGATGTTGTGGTTGAAGACGTGCGGTCGCTCGGCGAGGATCGTCGCGAGCGCCTGCTCTTCGACACCGAGAAAGTCGGGTGTGAGGATCTCGATCGACGCCGCGGGGACAGCGCGCTTGAGCGCGCGAATCGTCGCCGCGTAGTGCCCGGCACCGCGGTCGGGAACGTCGTCGCGGTCAACGGAGGTGACGACGACGTGCTTGAGGCCCATCTGCTTCGCGGTCTGCGCGAGCCGCAGCGGCTCGAGCGGATCGGGCGGCGACTCGGGGCGGCCCGAGTGCACGTAGCAGTAGCGGCAAGCCCGCGTGCACGTCTCGCCGAGAATCTGGAAGGTCGCGGTACCGCGGCCCCAGCACTCCGCGATGTTCGGGCAGCGCGCCTCCTCGCAGATCGTGTTCAGGCTCGCGCCGTGGATCAGCTTCTTGACGTCGAAGTACCGGCCGTTCGCGCTCGGCGCGCGGACCTTCATCCACTCCGGACGGCGGGGGCGTTCAGCGACTGACTGCGAGCTCTGCATGGGGAAGTCCGGCATCCGCCGGCGGTTTCTCGAACGTTAGTCCGAACACCTGCTCGAGCGCGGCGGCGGCTGGGCCTCGCACGTCCTCAGTGGTGAGCGGCCGCCCGAGCTCGCGTGCCATCGTCGTGAAAGCCGCACCCTCGAGCCCGCACGCAGTGATCCACTCCGTGAACGGCGCCGGGTCGAGGTCGACGTTGAGCGCGTAGCCGTGCGTCGTCACCCATTTGTGGATGTGGATCCCGATCGAGGCGATCTTCCGCGGCGGCGGCGTGAGCCACAGGCCCGTCAGTCCCTCGATCGTCTGCGCTGTTAGTCCAAACGCGTCGAGCGTTTGGACAAGTGCCTGCTCCAAGTCTCGGCAGTACCTCTTCACGTCCTGACCGTGGCGGGTCAGGTCGAGGATCGGGTAGCAGACGAGCTGTCCGGGGGCGTGGTAGGTCGACTTGCCGCCGCGATCGGTCTCGACGAGCTCGACCTCCGCGTCCTCGGGCAGATGGAGCTCGCCCTCCTCGGCGCGGCGGCCGAGCGTGACGACGGGCGGGTGCTCGAGCATGACCACGGTGTCGGGGATCGTTCCCTGCAACACCGCGTCCGCGAGCGAGCGCTGGAGCTCCAATGCCTCGAGGTAGGGCGTGACCCCGAGGTTCAGGAGGTAGGCGCCCCTGGCCATCGAACCAGCCTAGCGGTGAGCCTGCTCGACGCGATGCCGTTCGCCGGCCTGCTCGGCGTGGAGGGCCTCGACGCCTCCTCCGACGAGGTGCGCGCTCGCCTCGCGTGGGACGAGAGTCGCTGCACGGCGGGCGGGATCCTCCACGGCGGTGCGCTGATGGCGCTCGCCGACTGCACCGGCGGGCTCTGCGCGTACCTCAACCTCCCTGAGGGCGCGAACGCGACCGCCACGATCGAGTCGAAGTCGAACTTCTTTCGGCCGGTTTCCTCGGGTCACGTCGAGGCCGTCTCGCACGTCCTCCACAAGGGACGGACGACGATCGTGATCGAGACCGACCTGCGCGACGCCGCCGGGAAGCACGTCGCCCGCGTCACGCAGACTCAGGCGATCTTCTAGTAGTCCGACTCGCCCCAGCTCTCGAGCTTCGCGCGCACCTCGCGCAGGAAGCGGCCGGCGAGCGCGCCGTCGACCAGGCGGTGGTCGTACGTGAGCGTCAGGTTCATGATCGGCCGGATCGCGATCACGTCCTCACCGAGCTCGTCCTGGATCACCCAAGGGCGTTTGACGACCGCGTACGTCCCGAGGATCGCGGCCTGCGGCTGGCTGATCACGGGCGTGCCGTGGAACGTGCCGTACCCGCCCGGGTTGGTGATCGTGAACGTGCCGCCCTGCACCTCGTCGGGCAGCAGCTTCTTGTCGCGCGCGCGCTGGGCGATGTCGGTCACGCCCTTCGCGATCCCGAGCAGGTTGAGCGTCTCGGCGTTCTTCAGCACGGGGACGATCAGGCCCTTGCCGTCGGCGAGCTCGACCGCGAAGCCGAGGTTGACGTACGGGCGCGTGACGATCTGGTCGCCGCGGATCTCGCCGTTCACCCATGGGTACTCGCGCAGCGTCTCCACCGCCGCGCGCGCGATGAACGCGAGATACGTCGGGTTGACGCCGTAATCCTTCTGGAACTCCTGCTTCAGCTTCGAGCGGATCGCGACGACCTTTGACATGTCGACCTCGATCGCGCTCGTCACGTGCGCGCTCGTGTCGAGCGAGCGGCGCATGTGCTCGGCGATCCCGCGACGCATGGCGCTCATGGGCTCCAGCGACTCGCCAACCTGCGCGGTCGCCGGCGCGGCCGGTGCCGGTGCCGGTGCCGGTGCCGAAGGAGCGGCCGGTGCTGCGGGTGCAGCGGGCGCCGCCGGAGGCGCGGGAGCCTGAGGTGCGGCCTCGGCCGGTGC
>JACCTU010000063.1 GCA_013812235.1 Actinomycetota bacterium
GCCTTCACGGTCGTGCCTCGGGCGCCAAACTTCTCGGCCTTGCGCCGGGTGTCCTCGAAGGCCGAGCGGGCGTAGGTATCGACGAGGTCTCCGGTCTCGATCCGCTCGAAGCCGTGTCGCTGTAGGAGGGCGGCGTACTCTGCTTCCAGCAGAGCTCCGGCAATTCACCCGGTCCAGAGGTCGATGTTGCGCCTGCCCTCTTCGGAGACCGGCCGCTGGATCGTCACATCGGCGAGCTGCAGGCGGCCGCCGGGGCGTAGCACGCGAAAGAGCGCGGCGAAGACGGCGTCCTTGTCCGGAATCAGGTCGACGACGCCGTTCGAGATCACGACGTCGAAGGTCTCGTCGTCGAACGGGAGCCGTTCGACCTCGCTCTCGACGAACTCGACGTGCTCGGCGCCGAGCTCGAGCGCGCCGGCGCGAGCCTTGGCGATCATCTCGGGGGTCATGTCGACGCCTGTCACTCGACCTTCCGGGCCGACCATCTGTGCCGCGACGAGGGAGTCGGTGCCCGCACCGCAACCGAGGTCGAGAACGTGCTCGCCGGGGAAGAGGTGCCCGAGCGAGAATGGATTGGCGACGCCTGCGAACGACTCGGCGGAACCATCGGGCACGTTCATCAAGAGGTCAGGCGGATAGTCGAGGTCGCGCGCCCAAGCTCGGCCCGTCGGGAACATGAAGTTGGTGTCGGGCTCGGTCGAGACCTGCGCATAGGTCTTCTTGATCTCGCACTTGAGCGTCTCGACGTCGATTTCCACTGGGACTGACATCAGTGCCGACGCTAGCGCGCGCGGGTGCTCTGCACAACCGGCACATGGCGATGCCGATCATCGGTCCCGCCGATGGCTCCCTCACTCCATGCGGTGCCCAACACCAGGAGCCCACTCGCCGCGGTCAGGGCTGCGACGAGCGCGATCGCCTCGGTGACACCGAGCGCATCTGCGGCGACGCCGGTGAGAAGCGCGCCGACGACGAACCCGAAGTCGCGCCAGAAGCGATAGACGCCGACCGCGAGGGCGCGTTCAACGGGTTGGACGACGTCCGAGACGGCGGCGATCAGCGTGGGGTAGACCAGCGCCGTCCCGACCCCGAGCGTGACCGCCGCTGTCAGAGAGAAGGCAAAATCGCCGCCGCCTGCGGCGAGGAGCGCAAGCGCGGCCGCCTGGAGGAGCATGCCGGCACTGATGAGCGGTTTGCGGCCCGTGTGATCCGACATCCAGCCCGTCAGGAGCTGGCCGACACCCCAGACGACCGGGTAGATGGCGGCCACGATGCCGATCTCGGACAGGCGCGCCCCGTTCGCGGCGAGGAAGAGCGGTATGAGCCCCCACGCGAGGGCGTCGTTCAGGTTGTTGACGAGGCCGGCTTGTGAGCAGGCTCGGAGGACCGGGTGGCCGAGCGTTCCGCGCAGGAGCGCGGCTCGGAGTGTCGTCCGGGCTCGCCCGGCGTCGGTGCGGCCCGCTTGCTCGGCGATCACTTGGCGCCCTGTGTCTCGGACGAGGGCGACGGAGAGGACAGTTCCGAGCGCGACGATGAGCGCTGCGCCGACCCAAACGACCGTGCGGGGCGCGATCGACGCCGCGAGCACACCCGTCGCGAACGCCGCCACTCCCACGCCGACGTAACCGGCGGACTCGTTCAGACCCAGGGCAAGCCCGCGCTGCCGCGGGCCGGCCAGGTCGATCTTCATCACAACCGTCATCGACCAAGCCAGTCCCTGGCTCGCGCCGAGGAAGAGGTTCGCCGCGACGATGAACCCCCAATTCGGGCCGAGTCCGATCAGTAGAGGCACCGGCAGCGCGAGCATCCACCCGGCGATCAGGAGGCGCCGACGGCCGACGCGGTCGGCGAGGCCGCCGGCTGCGAGGTTCGTCAACGCCTTCGAGAAGCCGAAGGCGACGATGAAGGTCAGGATCGCCGCGCGCGAGGCCAGTCCAAAGTCGCGTTCGCCGACGAGCGGAAGCACGCTCCGCTCCAGCCCGACCATGGCGCCCACCAGGCCGTTGAGCGCAACGAGCAGGCCGAACTGACGCGCATTCGCGCGCAGCCCGAGCTGGACCGAGGTCACGCCTCGACGGCGATGCGGCCCGCCCGGTTCGTCGCCACGATCGCGGCCTGGTCGGCGGGAGGAAGCGGAACGTCGACGAGCAACGCTCGGGCGAAGCTTTCAGCGTCTCCGTGTTTGAGAGCCGCATTGTGGTTGCGTTCGAAACCGATGCTGGAGAACGGGTTGCCGGAGAGCGCACGCCCGCAGACAGAGCCGCCGTAGTGACTCGGGAAGACGAGAACGCCGTCGCCGAGCTCGAGCAGGCGTGCGATCGATCCGTAGAGCGAGCGCGCGAGCACTTCGGGCTGTCCCTCTGCGTGGAGGTCGGGTCGGCCGACGTCGCCGACGAGCAGCGAGTCGCCGGTGAAGACGAGCCACGGCTCCTCGTCGCCGCGCCGCCGGTCGGCGACGACATAGGCGTGGTGCGCCGAAGCGTGTCCCGGCGTCGCCAGCGCGCGGACGACCGTGTTCCCCAGCTCGACGACTTCACCGTCTGGGAGGCCGACGTGTGTGAAGTCGACCCCCGTGCCAGCCGGTAGGTACGCCTTCGCACCTGTGGCCCCGACGAGCGCGGGGAGTCCCGAGACGTGGTCAGCCTGTACGTGCGTCTCGAACACGGCGACGATCGGCGCGCCGATTCGGTCGGACTCGGCGACGTACGCATCGACGAGCTCCGCGTGCGGATCGATCACCGCGAGCTTCGAGTGCGACAGGCACCCGAAGACGTAGCTCGCGCACGCCGTCGGCTCGTAGAGGAACGGCCGAAAGACCATGGAACCACCGTAGGCGGCCCGATATCATGGGGCAAGGCGAATGTCCCGATAGGAGGTATCGCCGTGGCCGATAGCACGCTTTCGCTCATCTGGGATGCGACACGCCTGCGCCTGCTCGTCGAGATCGGGCGGCAGAACAGCGTCTCGGCGGCGGCACGGGCAGTCGGGATCGGCCAGCCGAGCGCGAGCGAGCATCTCCGCAACCTCGAACGGGCTGCCGGCCAGCGACTGGTCGAGCGAGATGGCCGCGGGAGCCGGCTGACGGAAGCGGGTGAGGTCCTCGCGGCCCACGCCGCCCAAGCACTCCAGACGCTCCAGGCCGGTGAAGAGGAGCTCGGGCGGCTCGCCGGACTCGAGGCCGGGACCATCCACATCGGCGCGTCGACCACGCCCGGCGTCTATCTCCTTCCCGACACGCTCGGCTGCTTTCGCCGCGACCATCCGAACGTCCTGGTCGAGGTCGAGATCGCGTCAACGGGGGAGATCGTCGACCGCCTCCTTGCCGGCAGCATCCAGCTCGCCCTGGTCGGCGAGACTGACGCCGACGAGCGCATCCGGCTCGATCCGTTCCTTACCGACGAGATCGTCGGCGTCGCAAGACCCGGCACGCTCGAGCTCGCTCGGGGACGAGCCCGCGCCTCCGAGCTCGCCCAGCAAACGCTGCTGGTGCGGGAGCGCGGCTCGAGCACACGCCGCGTCAGCGAGCGCGCCCTCGGAGCTGCCGGTGTCTGGCCGACGCGAGTTTGGGAGCTCGACTCGAGCGAGGCGATCAAGCGGGCGGCGCGTGAAGGACTCGGGATCGCGTTTCTCTCCCGCTACGCCGTCGCCGAGGAGATCCAGCGCGGCGAGCTCGAGCACTTCCGCATCGCCGGTCAACCGCTTCTCGAGCGTAACCTGCACGTCGCCCGCCTTGCCCGACGCACGCTCTCGACGAGCGAGCGCGGTTTCGTCGAAACCCTGACCCGGTGCTGCGCGAAGAGTGAGGCGTACGCCGCTGACTGCGTTGCATAGACGCGCCGACGCGAAGATCGCCGCTTGACCGTGCGCCGCAGTCTCCCTCGGGCACGGTCACCTTCCTCTTCACGGACGTGGAGGGCTCGACCCAGCTGCTGCACGAGCTCGGCGCGGCTGAGTTCGCCGAGCCGCTCGCGGAGCATCGGCGCTCACAGATCGACGTCGGCGAGCGGGTCTCTACGCGACGCGGTATCGAATGTCCGTTCTCCCAGGCGAGTCGATGACCTTGATCTCTTCGAGGCGACGTGACGACGAGCCGATGTGCTCGAACAATCGGAGCCCTTCACCGAGCAGAACCGGCATGAGCGAGATCTGGATCTGGTCGAGCAGGCCGGCGCGGATCAGTTGCTGCGCGGCGCTCGCGCCGCCGATCACTTGGACGTCCTTCTGACCTGCGGCGGCCTTGGCCTGCTCGACGGCGCTCTCGACGCCGTCCGTCACGAACGTGAAGCTCAAGCCTCTGGCTGCGTCGTGCTTGGCAGGCACCTCCGGCACGCGGTGGGTGAGCACGAAGATCGGCACCTGATGCTCGTAGTCGACGTACCCCTCGTCGGTGTCTCCCATGTCGTAGGAGCGTCTGCCCATCACGACCGCCCCCGTGTCCTCGATCATTTCGGCGAGAGCCTCGGAGTTCCGCAGGTTCCCGAGGTCGGGGTAGAGCGACCTCGAGTCACCGTCGGGGTCGGCGATGAAGCCGTCGAGCGACATCGACATGTACAAGCGAACCGCGCCCACAGCGAGGCGAACGTATCCTGTTCGGATGCCGGCTCGAGGCGCTGACCGCGACAAAGCCGTCAGCCGGATCAGCCAGGCCTATCCCGACAGGGTCGAAGTGCGTGGACGCGACCTCTGCGGCGACCTGATGGGCAGGTTGAGCTTCACCGAGTTCTTCCACCTGCTGCTCACGGGCCGCGAGCCGACCGAGGACCAGCGCTTCTTCCTGGATCTGCTCCTCGTTGCGATCGCCGAGCACGGGATGATGCCCACCAACGTCGCCGCCCGCATGACACTTGCGGCCGACCCCGGATCGCTGCAGGGCGCTGTCGCGGCGGGGATCCTCGGCGCCGGGCCGGTCGTCCTCCGCACGTCCGAGTCGTGCGCACGGCTGCTCGAAGAGGCGCAGAAGGAGGTGGCGTCCGGTGGCGGGCCCGCAGCGGTTGCGGGCGACGTCGCGCGCGCGATCCACGCGGTCGGCGGGAAGGTGCCGGGGTTCGGCCATCCGGTGCACCGGCCGCTCGACCCGCGCGCCGAACGGATCCTCGTGCTCGCGGATTCGCGCGGAGTAAGCGGGGCCCACGTCCTCCTCGCGCGCTCGCTCCGCGAGGCGGTCGCCGAGGTCTGGGGCAAGCCGCTCACGATGAACGTCGCCATGCCGATCGCTGCGGTGATGCTCGACCTGGGCTTCTCGGCCGACGTCGTCAAGGCCGTTCCGATTCTCGCGTGCACCGCCGGCCTGCTCGCGCACGTGGCCGAGGAGCAGGAGCAGCCGCTCGGCTTCCAGCTGGCTGCGAGGGCAGAGGAGGCGGTCGAGTACGAGCCCGATGCTCGCGCCTGAAGTCGAGCGCCCGCCCGTGAACGGAGCAACTCGTCGTCGACGACGCGAGCTATCGCACGCAACTCGGCTACCTCTTCGATCGCTCGACGTTCTACCGCGAAGCTGACGGCAGCGGGATTCGCCTCCGTCGACGCGGCGGGCGGGGTGGGGAGATCACGGAGCTTCCGCGCATCGAGAAGCGCGAGCTCAAGGCGACGTGCACGCCCGACAACCCGATCGGCGCGCACCTCTGCGCGACGCGATCCGAGATCGTCCGGATCTACTCGACGAGCGGCACGACCGGAGCGCCGAGCTACGTGCCGTTGACGGCAGCCCGATCTCGACAACTGGGTGAACGGCTCGGCACGCAGCTATGCCGGGTCCGGCATCACCGCGGACCAGCGGATCGTCTCCACGTACAACGCCGGCCCGTTCGTGGCAGGCGCCGCGCTTGCCTCGTTCGAGCGCATCGTCCTCTCCGACGTTCCGCTCGGGACCGGGACACCGAGCGCCTGATGCTCGCGGTCGAGCTCCTCGAGCCCGACGCCGTGGTCCTCACGCCCTCCTATGCCGCCCACCTGGTCGACTGGGCGGCAGAGCGGAACGTCGATCTCCGAGGGTCGCGAGCCGCGGCTCCGGCAGATCTCCGCCGAGCTGACCGAGCTCGCCGCGTAAGTCACCGCGCGGGAGCGGGCCGGACACGCGCGCGTAAGATCACGCCGTGTCCCAGGTCGAGGTCCCGCCGCTGACGACGCCCGCTCCGGCCGCGGCGTACGCGACCTGCCGGCGGATGCTCCGGCGTCACGACCCGACGTATCACCTCGCGGTGTCCCGCCTTCCGCGAGACCGCCGCTCCGCGATCCATGCGCTCTACGGGTTCGTCCGGGGCGCCGACGAGATCGTCGACGATGCGGGCTGCGACCTCCGGCCGCACGAGCGCAGGGCCGCCCTCGACGAGTGGCAGGCAGAGCTTGAGCGCGGTGTGGAGACCGGGAGGTCCGGCCATCCGGTGATTGCAGCGCTCGTCCACGCCGCGCGCGCGTACGAGCTTCCCGTCGCAGAGCTCCGGCCGTACATCGCGTCGATGCGGATGGACTGCGGGCCGCTCAGGATCCAGACGCGGGAGGAGCTCGAGCGCTACATGGACGGCAGCGGAGCGTCGGTCGGCCGGGTCATGGCCGTCATCCTCGGAGCACCGGGTGAAAGCGAGCGCCTGGCTCGCCTGGGCGTCGCCTTCCAGCTGACGAACTTCCTGCGCGACCTGCGCGAGGACTACCTACTCGATCGGATCTACCTCCCGGCCGACGAGCGCGAACGGCACGGCGTCGGCGACGCCGACCTTGCGGCTGCCACCGCAAGCCCGGGGCTCAGGGAGCTCGTCGCTGCGGAGGTCCGCCTCGCACGCGCGCTGTTCGCCGAGACGACCCCCGCGCTGCTCACGGCGATCCCGTCCGCGAGGCGCGGGATCGGGCTTGCCCGCGCGGTCTACTGCGCGGTTCTCGACCGGATCGAGCGGAACGGCTACGACGTGCTCGGCCGGGCGAGTCGACCACGGCTCTTCGACCTCGCACGAGTCGCGGCGCAGTCACGGTGAACCGGCGACCCGAGCAGCCGCTCGTCGATGAGCGCGCCGACGTGGTCGTCTGCGGCGCGAGCTTCGCCGGCCTGGCAGTCGCGCGTCAGCTCGCCGGAACGGCAGCCGACGTGCTCGTCCTCGACCGCGACGAGATCGGCGCGCATCCCACCTCGGCGTGCGCGGCGCCGATGCCGTGGCTCGAAGCCCTCGGCCTCGAGAGCTCGGTGAAGCAGGAACTCCCGTTCATGCGCTTTACGACGCCCCACGATTCGTTTCGCATGCGACTTCCGTGGAGCTGGGGCGCCTTCGACTACGCGGAGCTCTGCCGGCTGCTGTGGAACCAGTCAGGCGCGCGTTTCGAGCGCGCGCTCGTGAGAGGTCGGGTCGACGGCGGGGTGCGCACGGACCGCGGCATCGTTCGAGCGCGGCTCGTCGTCGATGCTCTGGGCTGGCGCCGCGTGCTCGGGTCGCAGCCGTTTGCCGGGACCGGTGGTCCGCTCTCCCGGGGGCTCGAGGTTCACCCGAGCGGCGGCGGCGACGCGCTCGACGTCGTCATCGACCGTTCGCTGCTTCGGCGAGGCTATTGCTGGCGCGTCCCCGCAGGAGACGAGGTGCGCGTCGGTGCCGGCTCGTACGATCCGTGCGTCGCCGTCAAGCAACCGACAGCGGAGGTCGCCCGGCGCTTCGGTCTGGCGACCGTCCGCCACCAGGGAAATCTCATCCCGCACCGGCTCCGGCCGGCTGCGGAGAACGGTTGCTTCTTCGTCGGCGACTCGGCCGGCCACTGCTTTGCCCTCTCGGCGGAGGGCATCCGCGGCGCGTTCTACTTCGGGATCGCGTGCGGGCGCGAGCTCCGCCGCGTGCTCGCAGGCGAAGCGACCGTCGAGGAGGCGCTTGCAGCGTACGGCGCCTTCAGTGCGAGCCATCGAAGCGGGTTCGGGATCACCTATGCACTCCAGCGCGTGCTTCCCGCGCTTCCACCGCGCGCGCTCACGCTGGTGATCCGCGCGCTCAGTGGACAGCGGCTCGGCGACGCGATCTTCAACTGGTACCTCGGACTGCTGCCGCTGACGCTCGCGGAGGAGCCGATGCCGGAGTCGGCCCGCGGGCAGCTCGCGCTCGGGTAGCGCGACTACTCTCCGGGCCTCGCCGGGCAAAACGTCAGGACGTCCGCGCCGCTCTCGTCCGTGGGACGATGGGTCGCAGACGGAGAAACGGGCGGTCTCGTCAGGCGCGGCGGCGATCAACGCCAGTCGGGGGCGTGGTCGCCCTCGTGGCGGGTGAGGCGGACTGTCCGCTCGGAGCTGACGTCCGTCGCGTGGATGCCGAAGTTGCGCTCGGTGTTGCCGACCCAAGCGACCCGCGTGCCGTCGGGAGACCAGGACAGGGCGAGGTCGTGTGGCTGCGAGACGAGGCGGCGCCGTCCGCTGCCGTCGGCGCGCATCACGTAGATCGCCTCGGCCGTCGCGAACGCGATCCGGGTTCCGTCCGGCGACCACCGTGGGTTGTACGCGTCCTCGTACAGGGTCGACGTTAGCTTCCATCGCTTTTTCGCCTCGGCATCGGTGAGCCAGATGTCGAACCCGAACTCGTGCGCCGCAGAGAACGCGATCGCCTTGCCGCTCGGGGACCACTCGGCTGAAGAGGATTGCTCCAGCACTCTCTCGTCGTCGGCGTAGATCGAACCGATCCCGTCGCGCACGCTGCTGTATGCGAGGCGTCCGTCGGGCAGCCAGGTGGGCTCTTCGTCGGGGCCGGCAGAGCTCGTTACTCGAGCGACCTCGCTCCCGTCGGCGCGCATCGTGTAGACGTCGAGCTCCGAGCCCCCCAGATTCACGGCGAACGCGATCCGCCTGCGGTCCGGCGACCACACCGGGCTGAATTCGTGCCGCGAGGTCCGGGTGAGGCGGCGGAGGCGACCCGTGGTGACGTCGAGGACGTAGAGGTCCGCGGTGCGCCCGATCCGGCGCTGGAGCAGAAGGCCGCCGCTGCCGTAAGGGGTCTGCACGCGCACGGGCCTGGCCGCCGCGACCAGCGCTGCCGGGGGAGGCGCAGCGTGCGGGTGCCACCGTGCACACCCGTTGGAGAACGCCGCGAAGTCCTCGGTGAGGGCGATGCAGAACCGCTCGTCGCCCATGGCGAGCTCGACCTGCCAATGCACGCAGCCCTTGCACCACCACTGCACCCGACCGTCGATCGGTTCCGCCCTGACGAGCAAGATGCGCCCGCCGGGGAGTCGATGATGCCTGAGGTATCCCTCGACCCTCGCCACGGCGCCGGAGACGGCTTCCTGTCGAGTCAACCCCGCATGCTCCTGACCCGGTGTCGTCGCGTCGTCGAGGTACCGCCAGAACCGGATCGAGCCCAGCTGCGAGAAGAGGAGCACGACTCCCGCGACAAGCACCACGAGCCTGAGCGGGACCCCTGTGGTGTTCCACATGCAGGGGTTATCGGACTCGAGGCCCTGGTTCGTGAATGACCCCCCTACGGCATCACTGCGAGAATCGAGCCGTGGCAGCGCACCCGACGGTTTCCGTGGTCATCGCGACCGAGGAGTTGCAGACCGTGTCGCACGTGCTGCCGTACCAACCAGCGGCCGGGAACTTCGTCGTACCTCTCGTGGGGGGTCGCCTGGAACGGCTGCAGTGGCTCGCGCTCGTCGCGCTGCTCGGCTTTGCTCTGGTCTCGGGTCTCGCTCGAGCCGCCGACGCGCCGAGCAGTGCCCGTCCGCTCCGCGTCTTGTTCATCGGCAACAGCCAGACATCGACGAACGATCTACCGGCGTTCGTCGCGGAGATTGCGCGAGTTTCGAAACACGTGAAGGTCGAGTACCGCACCATCGCGCCGAGTGCGGTAACCCTCGAGGGAAACTGGAATCGGGGAAGCGCGCGTGGGTCGATCCTCGGCGGCCACTGGGACGCGGTCGTGCTGCAGCAGGGCCCGTCCGTGCTCCCCCAGAGCCGGGCGAATCTCTGCTTCTACGCAAAGGCCTTCGCGGACGAGTCGCGCGAGTGGGGGGTGCGCCCGTACCTGCTGATGGTGTGGCCGCGGCGCGGGTCCGGGCTGCCGGAGGTGGTCGATTCGTACGCGGCGGCTGCCGCCGGCGCCGAGGCGGGTCTGCTTCCGGGCGGGGCTGCGTGGGAAGCCGCTCTGCGGCGGGCGCCGGACCTCCCGCTGTACGCCTGGGACGGCATCCACCCAAGCCGGGTCGGGACGTACCTCGCCGCGCTCGTCGTCTACGCCGGACTGCGCGGGATCTCACCCGTCGCGCCGAACTCGCTCGTCGTCAACGGGAACCCGTTCTGGATTCCCCGCGAGACCGCGCGCCTCCTCCGTGATTCCGCGAGGGAAGCGCTCGCCACTCGCTTCTCGGCGCCCGCCTGCTCGCAGCTCTAGATCAACCGCCACCCTCGACCTGTGGGCGACGAGGTTCCTGCCGTGGGCTCGGCTCGGTCCCCAGCACCTTCGCGACCGAGGACGGAAGCCACCAGTTCCACGGCCCCATCAAGCGCATGATCGCGGGCACCAGGAGAGCGCGGATCACCGTCGCGTCGAAGATGATCCCTGCCGCGAGGCCGATTCCGAACTGCTTGATGTCGGTACTGGGGCCCGTCGAGAGGACGAAGAACGCGAACATGAGTACGAGCGCGGCGCTCGTCACGAGCTTGCCCGTCCGCGCGAGTCCCAGCGAGATCGCCTTGATTGTGTCCCCCGTCTCGTCGTAGGCCTCCCGCATCCGCGTCAGCATGAAAACTTCGTAGTCCATCGAGAGCCCGAAGAGAAACGCGAAGATCATCAGCGGGATCCAGGAGATGATCGAGTTGGTGGCGGGCACGCTCCAGATCTCCTCGGCTCCGTGCCCCTTCTGGAAAATGAAAACGATGATTCCGTAGGCGGCGCCGAGCGAGACGAGGTTCAGGAGCACGGCCTTGAGCGGCAAGAACACTGACCGGAATGCGCGCATCAGCAGCACGTAGGTGAGCAGGACGACGAACAGGAGCACGAACGGGAAGTTGCCGTAGGCGGCGTCGACGAACTCGCGCTCCTCTGTCGGAAGCCCGGCGAGGGTCAGTTGCGGCCCGCCGAGCTCGCTCTCGACCGCGGGCAGGACGTCCTCCTTCAGCCGTGTGATCGTCGGCCGTGTCTCGCTGCTCGAGCCGTCGGCGGTGGAGAACGCCTCGACGAGGGCGAAGCCGTCCGTGCGGGCCTGCGGAACCGCCGCTGCGCCCGCGATGCCCTCGGTCTCGTCCAGCCGCGTGGCGACCTGCTCGAGCTGCTCGGGCGTGGCGTCACCCTCGACGGCGATCTGAAACGGCTTGTGGATTCCCGCCGTGATGCCCGCATCGGTCAGCACCTGAGCACCCCGGTGGGCCGGCCCGCCGCCGGGGAAGTCCTTGGCCTGGGCGTCGGCCGGGTTGAGCTGGACGCCGTAGTAGAGTAGCGCTGCGACGATGGCCAGGCCGGCCGCGGCTACCGGGATCGGCCGCCGCACGACGAAGTGCGCCCACCGGTTCCAGAAACCTTTGTCCGGGTCGTCGCTGCCCTCGACGAGGCGCTTGGGCAGCACGCGGACTCTGTTGATCCGCGGGCCGAGCGTGTAGAGCAGCGCCGGTAGGAGCGTGATCGCCGCGAGCACGGAGACCGCCGGGATCAGCATCCCGCCGATCCCGATCGAGCGGATGAAGGGCAGCGGCAGGATGAGCATGCTGAGCAACCCCACGGCGACCGTCGAGCCGGACACGATCACGGAGCGGCCGGCGTGCCTCATGGTCTCGACGATCGCCGTCTCGCGATCCGCACCGTGCCGGAGCTCCTCCCGGAAGCGGAAGATCATCAGCAGCGCGTAGTCGATCGCCACACCGAGCCCGACCAGCGCGACGAGGAACTGCACGACGATCGAGACGTCCGTGATGTACGTCAGCAGCCAGATCAGCGAAAAGGTGTTGAGAATCGACGCGATCGCGATCAGCAGCGGCATCGCGATCGCCGGCAACGTCCCGAACGTGAACAAGAGGATCACAAGCGCGCCGACGCCGCCAATCAGCGCCTCCGCGAGCACGCTCGGGGGCGCGCCGCCATCCGCCGTCTCGCTGGACTCGGCGACGAGCGAGTCGATGCCGGTGACGTAGCCGTCGACCCCGGCCGGAACAGCGGCGGCGACGGCTTTCTTCGTCGGGTCGACGTCCACGGGCTCGATGGTGAACTGCCCAGCCGCGTAGATGTTGGCGAACGTGACCTTGCGGTCATCCGAGAGGTACATCTCGTCGCCTGTGTTGAAGAACGAGCTGACGCGGGAGCCCGGATTCGCTGCCGACGCCTTCTCGATCGCGGTCTCTACGCCCGCTACCTTCGTCACGTCCTCGTCGGCGCGGAGCACGATCACGAACGGAAAGAGCTCGCCGTTGCCGAGCTCGGCGACAGCGCGCTGGTTCGCCTCGTAGCCGGAGGCGCCCGGGATCGAGAAGTCCTCGAGCCAGCGGTCGGCGACCTGGCTCGCGGAAAAGGCGCCGAAGGCCGTCGTGGCGAGCCAGACGCCGATGACGATCCAACGGTGGCGAATCATGGTCTGTGCGAGTCGAGTCACGGCAGCGGTCCCTTTCTATCAGGGGCTTCGTTTGGTCAGACGGGGTAACGGTGCAAAACTCATCGGTCGCCGCCGCTACCCTCGGTGTCGTGTTGTCGAATGGTGAAAGCGAGAAGGAAAGCGCCTCGCGTTTGCGAGAGGCGATCGAGGCGCTCGAGGCGGTTGTTCGTGACCGCGGACTCCTTGGGGAGCTGTCCCTCGACGAGCGCCATCGGCTTCTCGCCGCCGCCGGGGACGTCTTCAACCCGGACGTCGTGCAACGGCGGCAGTGGGGCAAGGCGCTTCGGCGGCGCGAGAAGGCGGCGAAGCAGCATCAGGACGAGACCGTCCTCGCGGAGACCGGCATCCGCGTGCTGCGAGAGAAGCCGGTGTTCACGACGCCCAACGTGTTCGCACCGGACGACTTCGAGCAGTTCGACGTGGAGGACCCCGAGTTACGCGAAGTGATCGAGCCGCAGCACTGTTACGTATGCAAGCAGCGCTACGTGGAGCTCCACCCTTTTTACGACCAGCTCTGTCTTTCGTGCGGCGACGTCAACTACCGCAAGCGCACCGAGACGGCCGACCTAGACGGTCGTGTCGCGCTCCTCACCGGGGGCCGCGTGAAGATCGGTTACCAGGCGGGGATCAAGCTGCTGCGCGCGGGTGCGGCGTTGATCGTGACCACGAGGTTTCCGCGCGACGCCGCAGCGAGGTACGGCCAGGAACCCGACTTCGAGGCCTGGGGCGATCGGCTCGAGATCTTTGGCCTCGACCTACGGCACACACCGAGCGTCGAGGAGTTCTGCCGGCACTTGGGCTCGAGGCGCGACCGGCTCGACTTCATCGTCAACAACGCGTGCCAGACCGTCCGCCGGCCGCCCGACTTCTACCGGCACATGCTCGAGCTCGAGCAGGGTTCGGCCAACACGATGCCCGAGCATGTTCGTGCGCTGCTTGGCGAATACGAAGGGCTGCGCCGCACCGACATGCTGCCCGCGGGTGCCGGTGCAGAGCCAATGGTCGGCGTCACGCGCTCGGCCGAACTGTCACAGGTGCCGCTACTGCCCGGCGACCTCGTCGGCCAGGGCGACCTCTTTCCCGAGAGCCGCCTCGACCAGGATCTGCAGCAGGTCGACCTTCGCGAGCGGAACTCGTGGCGGCTGCTGCTCTCCGAGGTCTCGACGATCGAGCTGCTCGAGACCCAGCTCGTGAACGCCGTCGCCCCGTTCGTCCTGAACGCGCGCCTCAAGCCGCTGATGCTGCGCACGCCCGACCGCGACAAGCACGTCGTCAACGTGTCGGCGGTCGAGGGACAGTTCTACCGCCGCTTCAAGACGACCCGCCACCCACACACGAACATGGCGAAGGCCGCACTGAACATGATGACCCGAACCTCCGCCGCGGACTACCACGCGGACGGCATCCACATGAACAGCGTCGATACGGGCTGGGTCAGCGACGAGGATCCGCTGCACCTGTCGGTGCAGAAGACGGCGGAGCACGGGTTCCGCCCGCCCCTCGACATCGTCGACGGCGCGGCGCGCGTCGTCGACCCGATCATCGACGGCTTTAACACCGGCCACCACGTGTGGGGACAGTTCTTGAAGGACTATCGACCGACCGACTGGTAGAGCGCGTCGGTCTTCGCGGCCATGATGAAGTCGTTGCGGTGGAGGCCCTTGATCTTGTGCGTCCACCAACTGACAGTCGTGCGGCCCCACTCGGTGAGCAGCGCGGGGTGATGGCCTTCTGCCTCTGCGATCTCCCCGACCCGCCGCGTGAACTCCAGCGCCTGCGCGAAGTCGTCGAAGGGGAAGACGCGGCGCAGGCGCTTGATCCCGTCCGGCTCGACGAGGTCCCACTCCGGGATCTGCGGGCGTAGCTCGTCGATCTCGGCGTCGGAGACGGTCGGCGCGTCCCGGCGGCACGCGACGCACGTGGCGTCGGTCAGTGCTTCGGTCACGCTAACGGCAGGGCAGCCTGCGGGCCGCCGACGGCTTCGTGCCCACGAGGGCGCGGATCTTCGCGGCTTCGGCCGTCAGCCGACCAGGGTTGACCGACGCGACAGCAACACCGGGAGGCCGCCGGCGCAGTCTCGGCCTGTGGTTCTGCCAACCGGCTACGACAGGCGCCGGGTGCGCGTCGCTTTGCGCAGGGTGGCCAGCCACGCGTCCGGCACGGGGCGCCTCGCGGCACCGTTGGCCGCGGGCGTGAGCGTGGCCGAGGCGGGTGCGTCGCGGTAGCGCGTCCGGGCAGCTGCGAGGATCCGTTCCGCGCTCAGCGGCATGTTCTCGCTGACCCACATCAAGGCGAGCTGGGACGGCGGCACACGACGCTCGCGGATCTCGGCGCCGACGAGCGAGTACACCTGTCCGGCTCCGGGAGTCCCCAGAACGCCGACGAGGGCGTCGTCGACCGCGTGCGCGAGCTTTTCGACGTCGGGCCCAGGGGCCACGTGTGTGTGGAGCCGGCAGACGTCCGGGAGCGTCTCGACCTGCGACATGCGGTCGAAGACGTCCAGGCGATAGCCGCAGAGCAGCGTGAAGTCGCGAGTGCGCGCGAGGCGGTTCCAGAGCTCTTCGAGCTCGACCGCCACGTCGCGCTGCCCGCGCTCGCAGAGGACGTTGACCATCTCCCCGAAGGCGCGGACGCGGCGCCCGGGGTAGCGCGCCCCCAACTGATCGAGGAGGCCGCCGATGACGCGTTCGAAGAGGACCGGCGAGGGGTGTGGTCCTTCCAAGATCCGCCCAAGGGTCGCCTCGGCGTTCACATTGACGAGCAGCCCGAGCTCCTCGATCCGACGAGCGTTCCAGCCCACCGCGTCAAGACGGTCCGCGATGAGGTTCGCGTGCTCCTCGGTCGCGACGAGGACGGCGGGCTCCCCGGCTTCGAACCCGGCCGCGAAGTACTCCGCGACGGAATCGGCGAGCTCGCCGGCTTCGACGTAGATCTGCGCGGCGTGAGCCGCAGGAGCGTCGGTCCAGGTCAGGCTCATCCTCGGCAGTGTAGTGGGCCTTCCGGCCGGTTGCGGTCGGCCGCGTGCGCTAAAAGCTCATACGTGAGGACGCTACTCGGGCGACTGGACGAGCTCTACGTGCTCGGAGGGGGCCGCGGCGCCAATCGGCCCGCCGGGAGCACCGCCGAGAGCGAGGCCTGTGCGCTCGCCGCGCAGTGGATGGACGAGGCGGGGCTGACCGTGGCGCGAGACGCGTTCGGGAACGTGATCGGCCGGCTGCGCGGCTCGCAGCGCGAGCTGCCCGAGGTGTGGGCAGGCTCTCATCTCGACAGCGTCCCGGAAGGAGGCAAGTACGACGGCGCGCTCGGCGTCGTGGCGGCGATCCAGGCAGTCGCAGCGGTCGGTGTGAGCGCTCGCACGCTGGGCGTCGTCGCGTTCCGGGACGAGGAGCGCGGCTGCTACGGAAGCCTCGCGCTCGCGAAGTCGGGACCGCTGCCCGGCCGCTTCGTCGAGCTGCACGTCGAGCAAGGGCCGTTGCTGGAACGCGCAGGTGCGGCGCTCGGCGTTGTGACCGGCATCGTCGGCTCGACGCGGCGCGAAGTCGTCTTCGAGGGCACGGCCGGGCACGCGGGCACGTCGCCGATGGACACGCGCTACGACGCCCTCGTGCAGGCGTCGGAATACGTGCTCCGCGTGCGCGACGCGGCGAAGGCCATCGACGGCGCGGTCGCGACGGTCGGCGTGCTCCACGTCGAACCTGGCGCAGCGAACGTGATCCCCGGTCGTGTCCGGCTCACGGTCGACGCGCGCGCGCCCGACGAGGATCGACTCGTTCGCCTCCTGGACGCGCTCGACCTCGACCCCGGAGTCGACCTCGCACCCGTGGAGCTCGACGCCTCGATCAGGTCGGTGCTGCGCGATGAGGTCGAGCGCGTCGCGGCTCCCGCGGTCGAGCTCGCCTCGGGCGCGGGGCACGACGCGGGCGTGCTCGCCGTCGCAGGCGTCGAGACGGGGATGCTCTTCGTCCGCAGCCTCAACGGCGGCGTGAGCCACTCGCCCGAGGAGCTGTCGAGCGAGGACGACATCGCGAAGGCCGTCGAGGTGCTGACGGCGACGCTTCGGCGCCTCGCCGCCGACTAGCTGACCTGCCTACAGACGTTCTGAACGGCTGACGGTTACGTCCGGCCCTCCTTCGAGGCTGTGGGTCTCGCCAAAGACCTGCTCGAAGGAGGGCTCGGACATGCAGTTGCACCGTAACGCGAAGCTCGGACTGTCGGGTCGTTTCGCGCTCGTCAGCGCGATCGAGAGCGGCGTCTCGATCCGGGAA
>JACCTU010000077.1 GCA_013812235.1 Actinomycetota bacterium
TTTTTCCGACGCTCTTAGCCACCGAAAGCCTCGGAGTCGAACTTGAGATAGGGCTCCAGGCCGTGCTTGCCGCCCTCGCGTCCGTAGCCGGACTCTTTGTAGCCGCCGAACGGCGACGTCGGGTCGAAGCGGTTGTAGGTGTTCGCCCAGACGACGCCGGCTTTCAGCTGCTGCGCCATCCAGAGGATGCGCGAGCCCTTCTCCGTCCAGACGCCCGCGCTGAGGCCGTACGGCGTGTTGTTCGCCTTCTCGACCGCCTCCTCCGGGGTGCGGAAGGTGAGCACCGACAGGACCGGCCCGAAGATCTCCTCCTGCGCGATCCGGTAGCTCTGCGCGACGTTCGTGAAGACGGTCGGGACGAACCAGTAGCCCTTCTCCGGGAGGCGGCAGGGCGGCTGGTAGATCTCCGCGCCTTCCTCCTTGCCTGCCTCGACCAGCTCGGTGATCCTGTCGAGCTGCATCTTCGAGTTGATCGCGCCGACGTCGGTGTTCTTGTCGAGCGGATCGCCGACACGGAGCGTGGTCAGGCGGCGCTTGAGCTTCTCGATCACGGCGTCGGAGATCGACTCCTGCACGAGCAGCCGCGAGCCCGCGCAGCACACGTGGCCCTGGTTGAAGTAGATCCCGTTCACGATCCCCTCGACTGCCTGGTCGAGCGCGGCGTCGTCGAAGATCACGTTCGCCGCCTTCCCGCCAAGCTCGAGCGTGAGCTTCGTGCCGGTGCCTGCGAGCTCGCGCTGGATCGCCTTCCCGACCTCGGTCGAGCCCGTGAACGCGATCTTGTCGACGCCCGCATGCTTGACGAGCGCGGCGCCGGTGCTGCCGTCGCCGGTGACGATGTTGACGACGCCCGGCGGCAGCTCCGCCTGGCGCAGCACGTCGCAGAAGAGGAGCGCGGTCAGCGGTGTCGTCTCCGCGGGCTTGAGGACGACGGTGTTCCCGCACGCGAGCGCCGGCGCGATCTTCCACGACAGCATCAGCAGCGGGAAGTTCCACGGGATGATCTGGCCCGCGACGCCGACCGGCTTCGGCTTGCGGTTCGGGAACGCGTACTCGAGCTTGTCGGCCCAGCCGGCGTAGTAGAAGAAGTGTGCGGCGGCGAGCGGGAGGTCGACGTCGCGCGACTCCTTGATCGGCTTGCCGCCGTTCAGCGACTCGAGCACGGCGAACTCGCGCGAGCGCTCCTGCAGGATGCGCGCGATCCGGAAGAGGTACTTCGCACGCTCCGAGCCCGGGAGGTTCGACCAGCCGTTCTCGTACGCCCCGCGCGCGGCTTTGACCGCGAGGTCGACCTCCTCGGACGTCGCCTGGCCGACCTCGGCGAGGGTCTCCTCGGTCGCCGGGCTGATCGTCGGGTACGTCTCCTTCGGCTCGAGCCACTCGCCGCCGACGAAGTGGCCGTAGCGATCCCTGAGCTGGACGACGTCGCGCGACTCGGGCGCAGGCGCGTACGTCCACCCGGAGGGGACCGGGGTTCGTTCTTGCTTTCGCTCGAGATCAGTCAATGGTGAAGTAGTCCGGGCCCTGGTAGCGGCCCGTCTTCTCCTTGCGGATCTGCATCAGCACGTCGTTCAGAAGCGACGAGGCGCCGAAGCGGTGGAGGTCGGGCGTCATCCAATCGGGGCCGAGCGTCTCGTGCACGAGCACGAGGTGCTGCACGGCCTGCTTCGCGCTGCGCACGCCTCCGGCGGGCTTGAACCCGACGACGCGGCCGGTCTCGTCGTGCACGTCGCGGATCGCCTCGAGCATCACGAGCGCGACGGGCAACGTCGCGGCGGGCGAGATCTTGCCGGTCGACGTCTTGATGAAGTCGGCGCCGGCGGCCATCGCGAGAAGCGACGCGCGGCGGACGTTGTCGTAGGTGCCAAGCTCCCCGGTCTCCAAAATCACTTTGAGGTGCAGATCGCCGGCGGCCTCCTTGACGCGGACGATCTCGTCGTAGACCTTCGCGTAGCGGCCCGAGAGGAAGGCGCCCCGGTCGATCACCATGTCGATCTCGTCGGCGCCGAGCTCGACTGCAGAGCGGACGTCGGCGAGCTTGATCTCGATCGGGAACTGCCCCGAGGGGAACCCCGTCGCGACCGACGCGACCTTGACGCCGCTGTCGCCGAGCTTCTCCTTGGCGACCGGTACGAGGTTCGGGTAGACGCAGACCGCGGCGACGGGCGGGACAGTGGGATCGACGGGGTCTGGACGCATTGCCTTCGAGCAGAGCGCGGCGACCTTCCCCGGCGTATCGGCGCCTTCGAGCGTTGTCAAGTCCATCATCCGGATGGCGAGGTCGAGCGCGAACAGCTTCGACTCGCGCTTGATCGAGCGCTTCGCGAGCGATGCGGCGCGCTCCTCGACGGCAACCTGGTCGACCGAGCCGATGCGCGGCAGCCGCGGCTCGAGCGGAAGCTCGAAACCGCGCGGCAGTGCAGGCGCCTGGGCCATGCATCGAGTGTAGCTCCGCCGTCCGGGCCGACCGTCATCGTTGCCGCGCAATGCGACCGATTCGCCGTGCGATCAGGCCTCGCGCGCCCCGCCCCGCCTGCCGGCCCCGTGCGAAGCGGCGCCGGGTCTAGCAACCGAGCAGGGGAAGAGCAGGCCCGTGCGCGAGATTCGCGTCGGAAGCTGGGCCGAGCTTCACGAGCGGCTGTTCGAGGACTCCTGGCAGGAGAGCCTGGGGCGACACCGCTCCAACTTCGCGTACCGCGGCCGTGCGCTCGCGAGCGAGGTCTCGAGACGAGCCTCCAGCGGCTCGGCGGCGACCTAGGGTCGCTCGAGGCGCCCTTGATCCGCAGCTTCGCAAGTACGCGAGGAAGAGCGACGTGCCCTACGACTCGGCGTGAACTGGCTTGCGCTCGCGCAACATCACGGTCGGCCGGCGCGCTTGCTCGACTGGACGTTCTCGCCGTACGTCGCGCTGCACTTCGCGACGACGACGCTGCTGCGCTACGAGGAGGACGGCGTCGTGTGGACGGACTTCGTGCGCGCGCACGAGCTGCTCCCGGAATCGCTGCGGATGGTGCTCCGCGACGAGGGGGCGAACGTCTTCACGGCCGAGATGCTCGACCGCGTCGCCCGAAGCCGCGGCGAGCTCGACCACCTCGCCGAGGACGAGGACTTCGTGCTCTTTCTCGAGCCCCCATCGCTCGACGACCGGATCGTGAACCAGTACGCACTCTTTTGCTTGATGTCGTCACCCGAGGCGTCGCTCGACGTTTGGGGCGAGCAGCACGGGGACATCGTGCGGAAGCTCGTCGTCCCCGCCGAGCTGAAATGGGGGTGCGAGACAAGCTCGACCAGGCGAACATCACGGAGCGGGTGCTGTTCCCGGGCCCGGACGGCCTGAGCGCGTGGCTGCGGCGTTACTACCTCCCCGCGCGGCGGCTGATTTTTCGAGCGCACCCCCACCCTTGGGTGGGGTTTGGGCCACCCCGCACCCAACGTCGAGGCTACCGCTGCACGTGTGGCGTGTCTGTCACGAGTCGTCGCGCGAGCGTGACGATCGCTCCATACGCAGGCGTGCTCAGAGGCCGAGCCGGTCGAGCAGGGTCCCATCGCGGCGCCAGCGCGGACGCACCTTCACCTGCAGGTCGAGGTACACGGGCCGGCCGAGGATCGCCTCGAACTCCGGGCGCGCGCGTGTGCCGATCTCCCTGACCATCGAGCCGCCCTTGCCCACGAGGATGTGCTTCTGGGATTCGGTCTCAACGAGCAGGCTCGCGCGAATTACCTTCTCTCCCAGCTCCTCGATCTCGACCGTGATCGCGTGCGGAATCTCCTCCTTCGTGAGATGAAGCGCCTTCTCGCGGATCAGCTCGGCGAGCTGGAGCTCCAGCGGCAAGTTCGTCCGCTCGTCGAGCGGGAAGTACGCCTGCCCTTCGGGCAGCAGCCCGACGAGCTCCTCCCTCAACTCGCCGATTCCGTCGCCCGTCTTCGCGCTGACCGGGTGCAGCGCGTGAAACGAGCCGAGTTGTGAGGCGGTGGCCATCTGCGTCGCGATGTGACCGGGCTTCAGGCGATCGACCTTGTTCAGCGCGATCACGACCGGGACGTCGAGCGCGAAGACGCGCTTCGCGATGAAGCGGTCGCCGGCTCCGATGCGCTCACGTGCGGAGAGCACGAACAAGACCGCCTCGACGTCCTCGAAGGCCCGGTCGACCGTGCGCTGCATCCGCTCGGTCATCTCGTCGAGCGGGCGCTGGAACCCCGGCAGGTCGACGAGGACGAGCTGCGAGTCCTCGGCGTTGGCGATCCCGAAGATGCGATGTCTCGTCGTCTGCGGCTTATCGGAGACGATCGCGACCTTGCCGCCGCTGAGTGCGTTGACGAGCGTCGACTTGCCGACGTTCGGCCGTCCGGCGACCGCGACGAACCCGGTCTTCACAGGTCGAACGACTCGGGAAGCAGCTCGTCGGGCGTGCGGGTGACGACCTCGCCGCTGCCCTTCCGGAAGATCACGCGGTCGAGCCGGAACTCGTGGAGCCACTGGCGACAGCCCCCGCACGGCGACGCGGTGATCGCGATCGCCTCGAGCTCACCCGGGCCGAAACCCTCGGTTACCGCACGAGACAGCACGTTCCGCTCGGCGCAGGTGCCGAGCGGGTACGCGGCGTTCTCGACGTTCACGCCCTCGATCGCGCGTCCATCCCTCGTCAGGAGGGCCGCACCCACGTAGAACTTCGAGTACGGCGCGTACGCACGCTCGGCAACCGCGTCGGCCCGGGCCAGGAGCTCGTCGTCCGTCACGCCCAGAACACCTGGAAGATCACGAGCGTCACGAGCGCGCCGAGCAGACCGCCGAGGAAGACCTCGAACAGGGAGTGCACCCCGGCCTCGATGCGGGTCTGCGCCACGAGCAGGGCCATGATGAAGGTCACCGTCGAGATGAGGAACCAGTACCGCCCGTCGCCGAGCAGCGTCGTGACGGCCACCCAGCCGCCGAACGCGACCGCTGCATGGCCCGACGGCAGCCCGCCGCGCAAGGGAGTGCCGCGCCCCGTGTACGCCTTGGCCGCGATTACGAGCATCACGGTGAGAACGAGCGCGATCAGCGTCACCTCGAACGGCGCCTCGCGCAGGTCGTCGAGGATCCGCAGGCTCGGGTCGCGCAGGCGGTCGGCGAACACGAGGTAGCCGACCGCCACCGCGACGACCGTCGCGATCAGCACCGCGCCCGCCGCGATGTCCTTCGCGAGCTTCGCCATCGGGTCGAACGAGGTGGTGGCGACGTCGATCGCGCCCTCGATCGCGGTGTTCACCATCTCGGCGATCAGCACGAAGCCGATCACGATCAGAAGGGCGATCAGCTCGAACTTGTTCACGCCGGTCATGAGCGCCGCGATCAGGACGACGACGGCGAGCAGGAAGTGGATCCGCATGTTCCGCTGCGTCCGGAGCACGTGGATGATCCCCTCGAAGGCGTAGTTGAAGCTCTCGACGAGCGAGGGCGGGCGGAGGCGCGGCGAGTTCACTCCCGATGCATTCGCTCTCGCGCCTCCATCTCCGGCCCGTGATCGTGCCCGAGCAGGTGGAGGAGCGCGTGGACGAGCGGCTCGCGCCACTGCTCACCCACAACCTGTGGGCAGACGATCGCGTCGCCGAGCTGTCGCGGGAGCCCCTCGGGTACCCGCTCCCGCTCGTCGATCGGGAACGCGAGCGCGTCGGTCGCCTCGTCGATCCCCAGATGCTCGTGCTTCAGGCGCTGAATCTCGTCCGGCTCGACGAAGTGGATGCCGAGCTCCCCCTCGTCGACGCCCTCCGCCGCTAGCACGCGCTGCGCGAGCGAGATCGCTCCCTGCTCGTCGACCTTCCACCCGCTTCGGTTGTCGACCTCGACCGCGACCATCAGCGGCTGCGCTGCGTGCCCGTCTCCTCCGCGTGGCGCTTGTAGGCCTCCACGATCCGCTGCACGAGCTTGTGGCGGACGACGTCCTTGTGCGTGAACTGGACGAACCCCACGTCGTCGACGCCTTCGAGGATCCGCTGCACGTGGATCAGGCCCGACGCCTGCTCACGAGGGAGGTCAACTTGCGTCACGTCCCCGGTGACGACCATCTTCGAGCCGAAGCCGAGTCGTGTGAGGAACATCTGCATCTGCTCGGGACTCGTGTTCTGTGCCTCGTCAAGGATCACGAAGGAGTCGTTGAGCGTCCGACCGCGCATGAAGGCGAGCGGTGCGACCTCGATCGTGCCGCGCTCCATGTACGCGTTCAGCTTCTCCGGGTCCATCGTGTCGTAGAGCGCGTCGAACAGCGGCCGCATGTACGGGTCGACCTTGGCGAGCATGTCTCCCGGGAGGAACCCGAGACGCTCGCCGGCCTCGACGGCGGGACGGGTGAGGATGATGCGTCCGACCTGGCGCTCGGACAGCGCCGCGACGGCGAGCGCGATCGCGAGGTAGGTCTTGCCGGTACCCGCCGGCCCGATCCCGAACGAGACGGTGCACTTGCGGATCGCGTCGACGTACTCCTTCTGGGTCACCGTCTTCGGGGCGATCTTCTTGCCCCGGTGGCGCCAGACGACGTCGTCGAAGACGTCCCGGATGTCAGCGGCCTGGTCGAGCGCTCCGAGCACGGCGTCGACCGTGGAAGGGCCGATCTCGTGCCCGCCCTCGACCAGCTCGACGAGCTCGTCGACCACCGCGCGCGCCTCCGCGACGCCGCTGTCGTCGCCCTCGAGCGTCAGCTGGTTGCCGCGCAGACGAAGGGTGCAGTGCAGTCGCTCGCGCAACGACTCGAGCACGCCATCGCCGATCCCCGCGAGCTCGGCGGCGACGTCGTTCGAGACTAAGAGTGTCTGCTGCGTCACGCCGGAAGTGTAGGCGGGACGAATCGGCACGGTCCCCGCGCCGAGCCGACACGGATCAGGCACACGTTCGCCGATAGCCTCGAAGCCAGGGAGGCGGGTGGCCCAACGGCCCCACCCCGATGGGAGGGGACTGCCCTCTCCTAAGCGAGCTTCTCGCGCACGAGCTGGCTGACGGTCGAACCGTCGGCTCGGCCGGCGATCTGCGGCATCACGTCGGCCATCACCCGACCCAGCTCGCGCATGCTCGTCGCCCCGACCTCCGCGATCACGTTGTCGACGATCTCCTCGATTTCGTCCTCGCTCAACGGCTCCGGCATGAACTCCTCGAGGATCGCGAGCTCGCGCTCCTCCGCCGCGGCCTGCTCCTCGCGCCCGCCCGAGCGGAACGCCTCGGCCGCCTCCGTGCGGCGCTTGCGCTCCCGCTGGAGCACCTGCAGCTCCTCATCCCCCGTCAGCGGTCGCTGCAGCTCCTTCTCCGCCCCGCGCAGCGCCGACAGGATCAGCCGCAGCGTGTCGCGGCGCTCGGCCTCCCGGGCGAGGGTCGCCTGCCTGAGCTCGTCTTCGATATCGCCGATCAAGGTCATAGATCTTGCCCCATCTCGCGCCCGCCGAGCACGTGGGCGTGCAGGTGGAAGACGGTCTGCCCGCCGCCGGGGCCGACGTTGACGACCACGCGGTAGTCCCCGAGCCCTGCCTCGCGGGCCGTTTCGGCGACGAACTCGAGCAAGCGCTTGGACTCGTCGGCGTCGAGCTCGCCGATGTCGCGGAAGGTCTCGATGTGACGCTCGGGGATGACGAGGAGATGAGTCGGTGCCTTGGGAGCGATGTCGCGGATCGCGACGAACCCGTCTCCCCGGCGCACGTGGTCGCCCTCGCGGTAGAGCCGGCAGAAGAGGCAGTCGTCAGGCAGCGAGGATCCCCTCCTCGGTCGCCGCCAGGGCGCGGACGCGCAGGAACGTTCCGACCGGTGCGTCGACGAGCCACGGCGAGTAGTCGTCGCCGTAGCCGCGGCCGGGCCGGTCGACCAGCACGTCGTCCTCCGACCCGACCTTCGCGTGCCAGCGCTCCCGCATCGCCACGCGCGACGCCTCTCGCAGCCGTGCGCCTCGCTCCTTCTTGACCGCCGGTGGGACGCTGTCGGTCGCCTCGGTCGCCGTCCCGGGACGGGGCGAATAGGGAAAGACGTGCACCTTAGTGATCCCGGCGTCGCGCACGACGCGCAGCGTGTTCGCGAACGCGCGCTCGTCCTCGCCGGGAAAGCCGACGATCGCGTCGGTCGTGAGGTTGAAGTCGGCGAAGCGCCGGAGCCGGCGAAGGTACGTCGCGGCCGTGTACCGCCGCGCCATCGCGCGCAACACGCTGTCGTCGCCGGACTGGAGCGGAACGTGCAGGAGTCCCGACACGGTCGGCGTCTCGCGCAGGGCGCGCTCGAGTCGCTCGCCCACGTGGTTGACCTCGATCGAGGAGAGGCGGAGCCGCGCGAGCCCGTGGATCGCGCCCGCCTCTCGGACGAGCCGGGCAAGGTCGTAGCCCGCCTCCCGGTCGCGGTAGCACCCGAGGTTGATCCCGGTGAGCACGACCTCGCGGTGACCCTGAGCGACCCTCCGCTCGAGCTCGGACAGCACGGCGCTTGCCCGCCTGCTGCGGCTTGCTCCGCGGACGAGCGGGACGACGCAGAAGTTGCACGAAAAGCTGCAGCCGTCCTGGATCTTCACGAAGGCTCGCACGCGGTCGAGCCGGGCGTCGCTCTGGACACAGCCGAATGGGCCCACGTCCGCCGCGACGAACGAGGGCGTCTCCTCGCTGCGGCGTGGGACGACCACGACGTTCTCGGGCAGGCCGATGAGCCCCTCACCGGCGAGGCTCGCGCCGCAACCGGTCACGTAGACCCGGCGGTGCGTGCGGGCGGCGCGCGAGGCTTCCTTGCGCGACTTCGCGACCGCCTCGCTCGTGACGCAACAGCTGTTGACCACGGCGACGTCGCCGGCCTGCGCCTCGACGTGTCCGTCGGCGAGCATGCGCTCGCGGATCTCCTGCGCGTCGGTCTGAGAGACCTTGCACCCGAGGAAACGGACGCTGAACGTCGCCACGGCGCGGATCGTATGCGACCCGCTAGGCAGCTCGGCGAAGGCGATCGGCGGCCCAGCCGTCGAGGGTCCGCCGTGCGACGAGCGTCCAGCCGGATGCCCCTGGGGTGTAGCGCTCGAGGTAGCCCGAGACGACGAGCTCGCGTGCGTCGAGCCTCGCCGCCAAAAGCTCAACCGTCTCGAGCGCGATATTCGCGACCGCGATGTCGACCGTCGGCAGAGCTGCCTGCGACACGTCGCCAGCCGTCGCCGCCACGGTCACGCCGTTCGTTCTTGCGTTCTCGACCGTCGTCTCGACCGCGAACGGATCGTCGTCCAAAGCGTGCACCGGCGAAAACCCGAGCTTGGCCGCGGCGATCGAGAGCACCCCCGAGCCGCAGCCGGCATCGAGCAGCGACCCCGGCGGAACCTCGGCGAGCAGCTCGAGACAGAGACGCGTCGTCGCGTGCGCACCGGTGCCGAACGCGAGCCCAGGGTCGATCACGATCGCGATCGCGTCGTCCGGCGCGCCCTCCCAGGACGGCCCGATCCAGAAGGGACCCGCGCGTGCGGGCTGGTGAAAGGTGCGCCAGCGCTCGGCCCAGTCCTCCGCGACGTCGCCCTCCCGCGCGGCTCCGAACGCCCGAGCGATGCGCGATCCGCCGTGCGAGTCGGTGTACGCCGCGAGCTCGACCTCGACACCGCGGTCGCGCTCCTCGAACCCTTCCGGCGCGAGTTCCAGCATCAGCGCGCGAGCCTCCTCCGCGCGCTCCAGCGGGACGCGGACGGCGACGCGCCGGAGGCCGGTCAGCGGAACGCGCTCTTCAACTTGTCGAAGAACCCTTCGTCGGGCCGGTAGTTCTCCTCGCGCGTCAGCCGGCCGAACTCCTCGAGCACCGCGCGCTGCTCGTCGCTCAGCCGGCGAGGCACCAAGACGTTCACGAGCACCCGGTGGTCGCCTCGACCAAAGCCCTGCAAAACCGGCATCCCCCGGCCCGACAGCACGCGGATCTGGCCGGCCTGCGTGCCCGCGTCGAAGTCGAGCGCGAGCTCGCCGTCGAGCGTCTCGATCGTCCGCGTCGCGCCGATCGCCGCCTCGACGATCGTGAGGTCGATGGTCGAGTAGACGTCGTCGCCCTCGCGCACGAACCTCGGATCGTGCTTCAGTCGGACGCGGACGTAGACGTCGCCGGCTGGACCGCCGAGGCTCCCCGCGTGCCCTGCGCCCGAGACCCGGATCCGCTGGCCGTCGTGGATTCCGGGCGGGATCTCGACCGGAAGGCTCTTCTGCTCCACCGTGCGTCCCGATCCGCCGCAGTCCGCGCACGGATGCTCGAGGAGCCGCCCGTTGCCGCCGCAGTGTGGGCACGCCTGGCTGCGCACGAACTCGCCGAGCACGCTCCGCGCGACCTGCTGCAGCCGGCCGGTTCCGCCGCACGCTTCGCACGCGCTCGTACCGGTCCCTGGCTCGGCGCCCTCACCGCCGCAGTGCTCGCACGCGACGACGACCTCGTACGGGACGTCCCGCGTCGCGCCGGTCGCAGCGTCGACGAGCTCGATCTCGACCTCGGCCGCGAGGTCCTGCCCACGGGCGCGCCGCTGCCGGCCGCCTGCGCCGAAGAGATCGTCCCCGAAGAATACGGAGAAGAGGTCGGTCAGGCTGCCGAAGTCGAACTGCGACGCGTTGAAGTTTCCGCCGCGCAGGCCGGCGTGGCCGAACCGGTCGTAGAGCTCGCGTGTCTCGGACCTCGAAAGCACCTCGTAGGCCTCGACGACCTCACGAAACCGGACCTCGGAGTCCGGCGCGTCCGAGACGTCGGGGTGCAACTCCCGCGCCTTCCGCCGAAAAGCGCGCTTGACCTCGGCCTCGTCCGCGGCACGCGGAATGCCGAGCAGCTCGTAGTAGTCCCTCTTCGTCGTCGACATTCGGATTCAGCGTAACTCTGCGGTCAGTTGTCCTCGAAGACGCCTTCGACGAACCTCGACAGCTCAAAGGCCGCCGAGCGGACCGAGCGGATCGCCTTCTCGTAGTCCATCCGCACGGGCCCGAGCAGCGAGACCGAGCCGAGCGTGCGGGTGCGTAAACCGTAGCCCGCCCCGACGAGCGCGACGTCCCGCAGCGCCGGGTCCCCGAACTCGCCACCGACGCGGACGAACGTCCGGGGCGAGTGCAGAGAACGGCCGATCACCTCGAGCGCCGCAGCCCGCCGTTCGAGCAGCTGCAGCGCGCGCCGGCAGGCCTCGAGCTCGCCCTCGCGCAGCTCGCCGAGCAGCCCGGCCGCTCCCCCCACGAACAGCTGCTGCTCTTCCTGCTCGAGCTCGACGAAGGCGGGCCGAACGAGCGCGAGGAACGTGCTCTCGCGCTGCGAAAGTCCCGGGTCGTCGAAGCGCGCGCGCAGCAGCCGCGTTCCGAGCTGGACACCGCCGACGCTCTCGTTCAGATACTCCGCCGCCCAGCTCACGAGGCCCGCGTCGAGCGGTTCGCTCGTCGTGAAGATCCGCTTCGAGACGCCGCCGGTCGAGGTGATCACGACGACCATCGCGACGGTCGGCTGGAGCAAAAGAACCTCGACGTGCCGGACGGTCGCGGCCTCGAGCGGCGGTGCGGAGACGAGTGCGAGGAGCCGCGTCATGTCCGAGAGCAGCTCGGTCGTCTGCTGGAGCGCGGAGTCGATCTCCTTCGGCGCGCCGAGCTCGATCCCGAGGCCGGCGGGGCGCGGCTCGGGCTCGGTCAGCAGCTCGTTCGCGTAGTAGCGATATCCCTCCTCGGTCGGCAGGCGCCCCGCCGAGGTGTGCGGATGAGTCAGCAAGCCCTGCGCCTCGAGCTCGGCGAGCTCCGCGCGTACGGTCGACGGGGACACGTGCAGGCCGCTTCGTTCGACGAGCGTCCTCGAGCCGACGGGCTCGCCGGTCGCGACGTACTCCTCGACGACGCCGCGCAGGATCTCGCGCTGGCGGGAGCTGAGCTGGGGCGTGCCCGGCGGTGTCATGCGAAAAGGTTACGTCAGGAGGTCTGCGGTCACGCCTCCGCCGAGGAAGCGGCCGCGGCGGGTCAGCGCGATCGTGCGCTCGTCGTGGCGGACGAGCCCGAGCCCGGTCAGACGCCGAAGCGCAGCATCGTCGAGCGCGCCCTCGAGGCCTGCGAGCGCGAGCGGCTCGTCCAGGCGCAGCCCGAGCATCACCTGCTCGCGCACACGCGTGCCCTCGTCGATCGTCTCGAGCTCGCGGGCTGGGACAACGCCGTCCCGCAACGCAGCGACATACACGGCGAGGCGCGGCGTGTTGCGCCACCGGCGGCCGCCGACCGTCGAGACGGCACCGATGCCGAGGCCGAGATAGCCCCGACCCTCCCAGTACGCGAGGTTGTGATGCGCGCGCAGGTCGCGGGCGTCCGCCTCGCCCGACGCCCGGCAGAAGTTCGCCGTCTCGTACCAGCGGTAGCCCGCGGCCGTCAGCTGCTCGACGACTCGCTCGAAGTACTCCTCCATCGCCTCGGCCTGGCGCTCGAGCTCCGCCCCGTGCGCGTGCGTGAAGCGCGTTCCCGGCTTCGCCTCCAGCTCATAGCAGGAGAGATGCTCGGGCTCGAGCGTCAGAGCCTCGGCGAGATCGCGCTCGAGATCGGCGGCGCCCTGCCCTGGAATTCCGTAGATGAGATCGAGGTTGATGTTGTCGAAACCGGCATTGCGAAGAGCGTCGACCGCGCGCCGGACGTCGTCGCCGCTCGCGCGGCGCTCGAGCACGTCCAGAAGTGCGGTGTTGAAGCTTTGTGCGCCGAGCGACACACGATTGACACGGTTTCGTGACAGAAGCGCGGCCAGCTCCGGCGTGACGGTTTCGGGATTCGCCTCGACCGTCACCTCTCGCGCAGGCGGAAGCGCGGCGAGCAGCCGCTCCAACGCACCCTTCTCGGTGAAGGTCGGCGTGCCGCCCCCGAGAAAGATCGTGTCGAGCTCGCCGTCGAGCAATCCTGCCTCGAGCTCGAGCTCGGACAGCAGCGCATCGACGTACGCGTCGTGCTCGCCGGGCCGACCGACCACCGTGACGAAGTCGCAATAGCCGCAGCGGTGCGCGCAGAACGGTAGGTGGACGTAGAGGTGCCGGACGCCGCTCACTTCTTGCCGTCCCCGATATTGAGAACCGCGAGGAATGCCTCCTGCGGCACTTCGACGGCGCCGACCTGCTTCATCCGCTTCTTGCCCTTCTTCTGGTTCTCGAGCAGCTTGCGCTTGCGCGTGATATCGCCGCCGTAGCACTTCGCGAGCACGTCCTTGCGTCGCGCCTTGACCGTCTCGCGCGCGATCACTCGCGCACCGATCGCCGCCTGGATCGCGACGTCGAACATCTGGCGCGGGATCTCTTTCTTCAACTGCTCCACGAGAGCGCGGCCGCGGTCGTACGCGAACTCGCGGTGGATGATGAGCGAGAGCGCGTCGACCGGCTCTCCCGCGACGAGCACGTCGACCCGCACGAGGGTCCCCGGCCGGAAGCCGATGTAGTCGTAGTCGAAGCTCGCGTAGCCCCGCGTGCGCGACTTCAGCTGGTCGTAGTAGTCGAGCACGATCTCTCCTAGCGGCAGCTCGTACGTCAGGTGCACGCGCTCGGGCGAGAGGTACTCCATGTGGTCGAACTTGCCGCGACGGTCGTTGTTCAGCTCCATCACCTGGCCGACGTACCCCTTGGGGACGATGATCGATGCCTTGACGTAGGGCTCCTCGACCTCGTCGAACTCGTTCGGCATATCGGCCGGGCTGTGCACCTCGCGCCACTCGCCGTTTCGCTCGAGCACGCGGTAGGCGACGTTCGGAGCCGTGACGAGCAGGTCGAGGTCGAACTCGCGCTCGAGCCGCTCGCGCACGATCTCCATGTGCAGCAGCCCGAGGAAGCCGCTGCGGAACCCGAAGCCGAGCGCCTGCGACGTCTCCGGCTCGTAGAAGAGCGCGGCGTCGTTCAGCTTCAGCCTCTCGAGCGCGTCGCGCAGCTCGGGGTACTGATCGGAGTCCGTCGGGAAGAGACCCGCGAACACCATCGGCTTCACGTCTTTGTAACCCGGCAACGGCTCGGCCGCGCCGCCGGTTTCGGTGGTGAGCGTGTCGCCGACGCGGAGCTCGGAGACGTCCTTGAGGCCGGTGATCACGTAGCCGACCTCACCCGCGGTGAGCGCGTCGACCGGACTCATCGCCGGCGCCATGAACCCGATCTCCTGCGCCTCGAAGCGCGTGCCCATCGCCATCGCGCGGAGCCGCTCGCGCGGACGGAACACGCCGTCGATCACGCGAACGAACGCGACGACGCCGCGGTACTGGTCGTACGACGAGTCGAAGATGAGCGCGCGCGCGGGCGCATCCGGATCGCCGGCCGGCCGCGGAATCCGTTCGACGATCGCATCCAGCAGATCGGGGACGCCTTGTCCCGTCTTCGCCGAGATGCGCAGGACGTGCTCGGGCGTGTCGCCGATCAGCTCGGCGACCTCGCTCGCGGCTCCGTCCGGGTCGGCCTGCGGCAGGTCGATCTTGTTCACGACCGGCACGATCTCGAGGTTGTTCTCGATCGCCAGGTAGGCGTTCGCGAGCGTCTGCGCCTCGGTCCCCTGCGCCGCGTCGACGACCAGCACGGCGCCTTCGCACGCCTGCAGCGACCGCGAGACCTCGTAGGTGAAGTCGACGTGGCCGGGCGTGTCGATCAGGTTCAGCTCGTTGCCCTTCCAGGTCACGCGCACCGCCTGCGCCTTGATCGTGATCCCACGCTCGCGCTCGAGGTCCATCGAGTCGAGCACCTGCGCGCGCATGTCGCGCTTCGAGACGGCGTGCGTCAGCTCGAGGATGCGATCGGCGAGCGTCGACTTGCCGTGGTCGATGTGCGCGATGATCGAGAAGTTGCGGATGCGTGATTGGTCCATGGCCTCAAGGGCGCCGGAACCGCGCCCGCAACGAGAGTAGCGTGTCGATCTCGCGCACCCCGAGCAGGCGGCAGGCCACGAGATAGGCGGCGCCGCCCGCGGAGACCCCGAAGCCCACCGAGATCAGCTGCCCGACGAAGTCCCGGCCGAGCGCGTCGTCGAGCGCCCACCAGACCCCGTAGGCGACCGCGCCGAGGACCGCGGACGCGGCGGCGATCCGAAGCAGCGCGCCGCCGGTCCGACCCAGCTCCAAGCGGCCGATGCGCCGGCGCAGCAGCAGCACGAGCGCGAGCGCCCCGGCGATGTTCGCGATCGAGATCGCGAGCGGCACGCCCCACACCCCGACGCGATAGAGCGCGACGTAGAGCAACCCGTTGAAGATCAGGTTTCCGGCCGCGACGAGCGTCGGGATGCGCGGCGCCTGGAGGCTGAAGAAGGCGCGGTTCAGGAGCAGCATCGCCCCGTTGAACGCGAGGCCGAGCGAGAACGCGGCGAGCGCGCTCGCGACGATGGGCGTCTGATCGGGCTCGAACTCGCCGCGCTCGTAGACGAGACGCACGATCGGCTCGGCGAGAACGGCGCAGACGACGCTGGCGGGAATGAGCAGAAATGCGATCTGGCGCAGACCCGTCGCGACGGTCTCGCGAAAGCCGTCCCAATCCGCTCGCGTGGCGAGCCGCGACAGCGCAGGGAAGAGGACGGTCGCAACCGCGACCGAGAACATCCCCTGCGGAAGCATGTAGATCCGGAACGCCTTGTCGATCGCGTTCGGCGCGATCGTCGAGTCGATGTACACAGCGGCGACGAACGTCCCGATCACCGCGTTCAGATTGATCAGCCCGAGGCTGACCGTCACGGGAATCATCAGCTTGAAGACACGCCGGACGGCGGGGTCGCGCCAGTCGAGCGCGACCCGCAAACGGCCGTCGAGCCCCCGCAACCACGGAACCGGGAGCAGCACTTGCACCACCGTGCCGACCACGATCGACACGGCATAGATGTACAGCTCGGCGTCGGCGGTCTGCGCCTGCGGGACGCCGATCACGAGCCCGGCGATGATCACGAGGTTCCACGCGACAGGCGTCAACGCAGGGATGGCGAACTCCTCGTATGCGTTCAGGACGCCGACGACGACTCCCGAAACGCCGAGGAGAACGACGATCGGGAAGAGGATCTGTGAGAGCCTGACCGTGAGGTCTTCGTAGCCGCTCGTCACCAGCGGAATGAACAGCGGCGCGAGCAGGATGAAGACCGCGGTGACGGCACTCAGGCCGAGGAGCAGGAGCCAGAGCACCGTCGACGCAACGCGCCATGCACGTGCCCGCTCGCCCTTCTCCAACAGCTCGCTGAACACCGGGACGAACGCTCCGGAGAGGGCGGCGTCGGCAACGAGAATGCGGATCAGGTTCGGGATCTGGAACGCGACGGTGAACGCGTTGATCGGGCCCCTGGCGCCGAAGTAGTAGCCCGCGACCATCTCGCGGATCAGCCCGAGGACGCGCGAGATGCCCGTGGCAACGGAGAACATCGCGGCGGACCACGCGAGTCTGCGGCCCTTGCGCGCCTCCACGACGGCGAGTATACGAGGGCGCCTGCTACGATCCTGCCGCCCGCTCAGCGGGCCTTTTCACGCCATGGCCAACATCAAGCAGCAGAAGAAGCGCGTCCGGATCGCCGCCCGCCAGCGGCTCGAGAACCTGCGCTACCGCTCGACGATCAAGACGCTGACGAAGCGGCTCGAGCGCGCCTCGCAGGAGGGCGGCAAGGCCGTGGCCGACGAGCATCGCGAGCTCGTGCGCTGGATCGACCGCGCCGCTTCGCGCGGAGCGCTGCACCGCAACGCCGCCGCGCGCAAGAAGGCGCAGGCCTCGCGGCTCGCCTCCGGCAAGCGCCCCTAGGCCGCCTGAGCGCCCCCGCGCGTCACGTCGACGAGCGCCCGCTCCAGCTCGAGATCGCCCGGTAGGCGTGAGCCGCCCTTGAGCGCGAGGTCGAGCTCGGCGAGGCGCACCGCCGCGTCACGGAGCTCGTCCTCCGTGAAGCCTTCCGCCTGCCGCACGAGCTTCTGCACGTAGTAGGGGTGCCGCTTGAGGCGCGACGCGATCTCCTGGCTCGGCCAGCCCTCGGCGAGCAGGCGCTTGCACTCCTGCAGGCGCCCAAGGTGGCGGGCGACTGCGCCGACGAGCCTCGGCGCGACATCGCGTCGGGGCGACGACTCGCGCTCGAACGACGCCTCGGTCGCCGCGAGCACCGCGGCGACGTCACGCCTGCCGATCGCGTCGGTGAGCGTGAACGAGGGCATCTCCCCGAACGGGACGACGAGCTCGCGCACCGACTCCCAGTCGACAGGATCGCCTCCCGCCCAGGTCGCGAGCTTCGCGACCTCGTTTGCGAGGTGGTGCAGGTCGGGCTCGAGCCCTTCGGGGACGACGGCGTCGACGAGCGACCGCGCGAGCTCGCGGTCGGCCCGCTGCCCGTTCGCCGCGAACTGCTGGACGATCCACTCGACGATCTTCTTGCGGTCGACGTCGTAGACGAGCACTTCGCCCGTCTTCGCGATCGCCTTCAGGAGCGCAGAGTCCTTGCGGAGCTCGCCCGCCACGAGCGCGAGCACGACTCCGGGGGTCGGATCCGTGGCGTACGCGGACACCGCCTTCGCGTCCTCGGCCTTCCACCGCTCCACCTCTTCCACGACGACGAGGCGTTCGGTGCCGAAGAGCCCGAGCGAGTTCGACGCGGCGACAGCGTCGGCGCCGGAGGTGTCGTGCGCAGCGAGCAACTCGACCCCGTCCGCGTCGAAGCGGTCGCGGAGCCGGCGCAGCGCCCGCTCGATCTTCGGCCGGTCGGAGCCGGTCAAGAGGTAGAGCGGCTTGAGCTCGTCGGCCACGGGACAAGCCTACTCAGCGCTCCGACCGGACCCAGAGCCGCGCCCCGTCCGACTCGACGACGACCCGGCCGTCGAGATCGGTTCGGTAGAGCCGCAGGCCCGGCGCGTGCTCGAGCGCCCAGAGAGTGGACAGAGTCGGGTGGCCGTAGTCGTTGCCGAGCCCGACCGAGATCACCGCGACCTTCGGACGCAGACGCTCGAGGAGCTCGGGCAGGCCCTGGTCGGCGGAGCCGTGGTGCGCGACCTTGAGGATCTCGACGGGTGGCGGGTCGAGCGGCAGCGTGACCGGTGACTCGGCGTCGGCCGTGAGCAGCAGGTCGACTTGGCCGTACGAGACGAGCAGGATCGAGGCCCGGAGGTTCGGGTCCTCGCCGGGGAAACCTGGCCCGTCAGGCCAGAGCACCGCGACCCTGAGCCGCCCGATCCGGAACGCCCGGCCGGCGCGCGCTGCGACGACGCGCACGCGGCGGCGGCGAACCTCACTCATCGCTTCTTGCTCCTCGGGGCCCGTCGTTGCGAGCCGCGGGTCGAGGACGAACCCGACGCGCAGCTTGCGCAGCACGTCGGCGGCACCGCCAACATGGTCGCGCTGCGGGTGCGTGAGAACGAGCGCGGTCAGCCGTCGCACGCCCAGACGCTGGAGCTGGTCTGCGACCCGCGCGTCGGGCGGGCCCTGGTCGACGAGGAGCCTCACACCCGGTGCCTCGACCAGGCAGCCGTCTCCCTGCCCCACGTCGAGAAACGTGATGCGGAGCCCCGCGGGCGGCGGGGGCGGATCCGATCCCGCCCGCGCGACCCAGGCGACGAGCGCGAGGGAGCAGGTGGCCAGGAGGACGAGCGCACGGAGCGGTCGCGGCGAGCGAAGGCGCGCGAAGACGACGACGGACAGCGCCGCGGCGACCAGCGCGACGAGCGCCTTCACGGACGAGAGCTGCGCGAACGGCAGTCGCGCGACGGCCTTCGCACACGCGATCAGGTACGCGGCGAGCCACCCGTCGATCCACGCGAGTGCGTACGCGGCCGACGGTGCGACCGGCGCGAGCAGGCCCGCGAGGAGCGCGAGCCCCAGCAGTCCGCCGACGACCGGCGCCGCAAGCGCGTTCGCGAGCACGGAGTAGACCGGGACGGCGTCGAACTGCAACCAGAGGATCGGCGCGGTCGCGAGGCCGCACACCGACGACACCGCGAGGACGATCGTCAGCGCGCGCGGCACCGGGTACCCCTCGAGCACGCGAAGGAGCGGCGGGACGGCCAGGAAGATCGCCGCGACCGCGACGAAAGAGAGTTGGAAGCCCGGCTCGAGCAGCACGTACGGATTCCAGACGAGCAAGACGGCCGCGCCCGCCAGGAACAGCCACCAGCGGTCGCGGTCGCGCGCCGTGAGCCAGGCGATCGAGGCGAGAGCGCCCGCGACGCCCGCGCGGACGACCGAGGGCTGCCAGCCGACCGCGAGCACATAGGCCGCGATCGCGAGCAGGATCAGCACCTCCGTCGCGCGCCGCGACAGGCGGAGCAACCACGCGAGGAGCGCCACCCCGGCCGCGAGCAGCGCGACGTTTTGGCCGGAGACGGCCAGCAGGTGGTACAGACCGGACGCGCGGAACGCGTCCCGGACGTCGTCGCTCAGCCCCTCGTCCTCGCCGAGCACGACGCCCGCGAGCACGGCGCGACGCTGGCCTTCGACGCCGTCCAGACCTCGAACGAGCGCACGGCGCAGCCGGTCGGCGAGACCGCCGACCCCACCGCGCGCGCCCACGACGCGCCACTCGCTCGCGCGCAGCAGGACGTGCACGCCGCGCCGGCGCAAGAACGTGCGCTCGTCGAAGTCCTCGCCGCGCTCGGGCTCAGCGATCCGGCCGAAGAGCTCGAGCTCGACGCCTTGCGGCGGTGCTCGTCCCGGCGGCAGCTCCAACTGCACCGTCTCGGACACCACCCTCCCGCGGAAGCGCAGCACTCGTGCGGCGACGCGTACCTCGTACTCCGTGCGGCGCGCGGGGCCCGTCACGACGACCAGCGCATCGCCCCCCGCGCCGACGTCACGCAGGAGGACGCTGCGATCGAGCGCGTCGAGCCTCGCGCTCCCCCACCACCACCCCATCAGCGCGAGCGCCACGGCGAGCAGAGCGAGCCGCGCGTGCGGCTCGGACACCGTTGCGAGCGCGGCGACCGCGACGACGGGGAGCGCGACGACGAGCACGCTCGATTCGCGAAACGCGTTTGCGAGCGCGAGGCCACCGACGAGCGAGCCCGCGAGCAGGTGCGGCCGCCAGTGCATGAGCACGCGCGTCACGGCGCGACGAGCTCCGACAGTTGCTCGAGCCGCGCGGGCCCGATCCCCGGGATCGCGTCGAGCTCGCGGATCGAGGTGAACGCGCCGTGCTTCTCGCGGTAGTCGACGATCTTCTGTGCGGTGACCGGGCCGACGCCGGGAAGCGTGTCGAGCTGCTCGACCGTCGCGCTGTTCAAGTGCACCGGCCCTCCTGGGGCCTCGCCGGCCGCGGGGGCCGTACCCGGCGGCGCACGGGCCGGCACGACGACCTGCTGACCATCGGAGACGAGAGCCGCGAGGTTGATCAGTGCGAGGTCGGCCCTCGCCGTAGCGCCACCGGCTCGGGAAACTGCGTCGGCGACGCGCTTGCCCCGCGCGAGGCGGTACAGCCCCGGAACCTGGACGGCGCCCACGACGTGCACGACGACCGGAGGGGCGGGCGCCGCGCGGATCGGCTCCGCGCCGAGCGCCACTCCGGCATCGGCCGACGACGTCGCCGCCCCCGCCCCGAGCAGGAACCGCCCTGCCAGGACCAGGACGACGAGGAGCACCGCCGCGCCGGCAAGCGCGTTCGTCCGCGAGACCGAGAGCTCCGGCATGTCGCCAAGCGTGGCGACAGAACCGTCACACGTGTGTGACGGCTTCGTGCCGGATGTGTGTCAGTTCGTCCCGGAGGACCCGAGGACGATGTTGACGAGCTTCCGCGGCACGACGATCGTCTGCCGGACCTCGGCGCCGTCGATGAAGCTCCGCACGCGCTCGGACTCCCGCGCGGCCGCGACGAGCTCGTCCTCCGACGCGTCGACCGGCACCTCGACGCGGTCGCGCACCTTGCCGTTGACCTGCACGACGAGCTCGAACGTTGCTCGCTCCAGCAGTGACGCGTCGGCGACCGGCCACGGCTCGGCCCACAGCCGCTCGCGGCCCAGCCGCTGCCACAGCTCCTCGGTCACGTGCGGGGCGTACGGCTGGAGCAGCGACACGGCCGTCTCGGCCGCGAAGCGAGCCTCCGGCCCGTGCGTGTCGCGAGACAGCTCGTTGACGAGCTCCATCACCGCCGAGATCGCCGTGTTGAACGCGTACCGCCGGCCGACGTCGTCGGTGACCTTCACGATCGTCGCGTGCGTCTTGCGCGTGAGCGCGCCGACCTGCCCACCGCCCTGCGGCGCGTTCTGCGCGACGTCGTTGACGATCCGCCACAGCCGCCGAACGAACCGCGACATCGCCTCGACGCCTTCCCCGGTCCACTCCACGTCCTGATCCGCGGGCCCGATGAAGAGGATGTAGAGACGGACGGGATCGGCGCCGTACTGCTCGACGTAGTCGTCGGGACCGACGGCGTTGCCGGCCCGCTTCGAGATCTTCGTGTTGCCGACCGTCACCCAGCCGTTCGAGTAGAAGCTCGCGAAGGGCTCGCGGAAGCCGAGCATGTTCATGTCGTTGAGCACCTTGACGAAGAAGCGCGCGTAGATCATGTGCATCGTCGCGTGGTCGACACCGCCGATGTAGAGGTCGACGGGGTTCCAGTAGTCGACGAACTCACGGTCCCACGGTGCGAGCTCGTTGTGCGGGT
>JACCTU010000082.1 GCA_013812235.1 Actinomycetota bacterium
CCGTCATGCTGCTCGTCGTCGCGGTCGTGATGCTCGCGATCGGCAGCTGGGTGGCCGGGCTCGTCCTGCTCGGCCTCGCGCTCCTCTTCGCGGCCGGCTTCCTCGAAGCAGGGCGCCGGAAGCCGGACGCGCCGATCGTCGCCGCCTCGGTCGGGGCCGTCGACTCCGCGCGGGCGCGGGCGGGCTACACGGCGCAGGCGTTCCTCACGCGCTCCTCGGCGCGCAAGGAGATCACCCGGCGACGGAGCGAGGCGATGCGACTCCAGGGCGAGCGCGAGCGGCTCCTGGGGCAGCTCGGCGCGGCCGCCTACGCCGGCGCCGACGGGGCGGTCGAGCGGGAGGCGATCGCGGCCCTGGACGAGCGGATCGCCGAGCTCGAGCGGGAGGCCTCCGAGATCGCGGCGAGCGCCCAGGAGCGCGTCCAGGCCGCCCGCAGACAGGTGCAGCCGACCGAGATCAGGGCGCCGGACGGCGATCAGGGTCAGAATTCGCTACCCTGACGCAGGATTCCGCGCACGGCAGGGACAGCCGAGCGCCCGACGAAGTCAGCCTCGCGTGACCCGCCGCGTCCTTCTTCTCCTCCTCCTCGCCCTTCTGACGGCCGCGCCTGCCGCGGGTGACAACGTGACGCGCAAACGCTCGGTCGACTCCCGAATCTCGGGACTGCAGGACAAGATCGCAGCTGCCCGCGCGAAGGAGCAGCGGCTCTCGGCCGCGATCGCCGACGTCACGGCGAGGATCCGCACGCTCGAGTCGGAGGTCGGGGACGTCGCCACCGACCTTGCGCTGCTCGAGCAGGACCTTGCGCTGCAACGGGAGAGGCTCGCTCGGATCACCGAACTGTGGCGGCTCCAGACGGAGAAGCTCGGCTTCCTGCGCAGTCAGCACGAGCAGGCGATCAACCGCCTGAGCGACCGGATCGTCGCGATCTATCAGTCGGGCAACCTCAGCACGGTCGACGTGCTGCTCAATTCGTCGAACTTCAGCGAGCTCGTGACGCGGCTCGACTATGCGCAGGAGCTGGCAGCGCAGGACGAACGGATCGCCGAGTCGGTCGGCCGGGCGAAAAACCGGATTCAGGTACAGCGGGCGAACACGACCGTGACGCGGAAGAGAGTCTTCGCGGTCGCGCAGGCCGTCGCCGCGCGCACGCAGCAGACGCGCGCAGTCAGAGACGAGCTCGTGTCCCGCGAGAACGCGCTCTCCGGAACGCGGGCTGACCGCCGCGAGCACCTCGCGTCCGTCCAGCAGCAGAAGGAGGAGTACCTCCACGAAGTCGAGGCGCTTGCCGCGGTCAGCGCGTCCCTCGCGTCACGGATCCAGACCTCGCAGTCCTCCTCGTCGGTGGTGCGCTCCTCGAGCGGCCTGATCTGGCCCGTGTCGGGTCCGGTCACGAGTGGGTACGGCTGGCGCTGGGGACGGATGCACGAGGGGATCGACATCTCCGTCCCGTCGGGCACGCCGGTCTCCGCGGCGGCGTCAGGACTGGTCATCTACGCCGGCTGGATGGGCGGCTACGGAAACCTCGTCGTGGTCGACCACGGGGGCGGTCTCGCGACCGCCTACGCCCACAACACGTCGGTCGCGGTCGGGAGCGGCACCTCGGTCTCGCAGGGGCAGACGATCGCCTACGCCGGCTCGACGGGCAACAGCACCGGGCCGCACGTCCACTTCGAGGTCCGAGTGAACGGCTCGCCGGCCGACCCGCTCGGCTACCTCGGGTAGCACTCCTGGAGCGTTTTCGACGCCGCAACGCGGGAATCACGTCCGGCGTCAGTCCCCCGAGAGAGGAGCCAAGTGAGTCCACTCGTGCTGATCCTGATCCTGATCCTGATCCTGTTCGTGCTGGGGATCACCGGCGTCGTCAAGATCCTGCTTTGGATTGCAATCATCGCCTTCCTGCTCTGGCTGATCGGCTTCTTCGTCCGCGGCCGGCGCTGGTGAGTAGTCGTTACTTGAGGACGTGCAGGTCCGGCAGGTTGCGGTACCGCTCGTCCAGGTCGAAGCCGTAGCCGACGAACAGCTCGTCGGGGACCGTGAAGCCCACGTGGGCGATCGGCAGGTCCTCGACGAGCCGTCGGTACGGACGGTCGAGAAGCGTCACGACGGCGAGCGACGCCGGCCCGCGTAGGCGGAGCGTCTTGCAGAGGTAGTTGAGCGAGAGACCGGTGTCGACGACGTCTTCGACGATCACGACGTCGCGATCCTCGATCTCCGCGTCGAGATCCTTGAGCAGTCGGATCCCGGGGCCGGAGGCGTCGTAAGGGGCGAGCTCGAGGAAGTCGAGCTCGTGCGCGACCGCGAGCGCGCGGGAGAGGTCCGTGACGAAGACGAGGCTCGCCTTGAGCGGTGCGACGAGCAGTGGGTTCCGCCCCTCGTAGTCGAGGGTGAGCTCGTCTCCGAGCTGGCGAACGCGGGCGGCGATCTCCTCGCGCGTGAGGTAGACGTCGCCGACGCGAGGGTCGACTAGCTTGCGAGATCGAGTCTGTATCGCTCGGCCAGGCGCGAGATGTCGCGCTTGTAGAAAAGCTTGACGTTGACGCCGGGGTAGCGCTCGCGCAGCTTGCGGAGCTTGCGGTTCTTGCGCGTCACGAGGGACTGCTTCATCACGGTGATCTCGACGTAGAGGTCCTGCTCCGGGAGGTAGAAATCGGGCGTGAACGCCTCGACTATGCGGCCCTCCTCCTTCTCGAGCACGAACGTGCGAGGCTCGTACTCCCACGGGATGCCGTAGTAGTCGAGGACGCGTGCGCACGCGAGCTCGGCCTGGTTCGCGAACGTGGGCGGTTGCGAACCGCGATATGCCTGGAAATTCCAGGTTTCCGCGGGCATCTGAAAGCAGGGTAGCAACGACCTCGGACGCCCTAGACTTGCGAAATGGCGACTGACGGACGCGCGGGCTACACGATTGCGCACATCTCGGACCTCCACTGCGGCGATCCGCATTTCCAGCCGAGCCTGCTCGAACGGGCGATCTCGGAGATCAACGAGATCGGACCACGCGCGGTTGTCTGCACAGGCGACCTGACCGTCTACGGCTTCAAGGAGGAGTACCGGCTCGCACGCGAGTACCTCGACCGGATCGAATGCCCGTCCGTCGTCGTGATCCCGGGCAACCACGACTCGCGAAACGTCGGCTACGTCCACTTCGAGGATTTCTTCGGCGATCGCAACTCGGTGCTGAAGGTGGACGACTGCACGGTGGTCGCGATCGACTCGAGCGAGCCCGACCTTGACCATGGGCACGTTGGGCGCGGGCGCTACCGCTGGATCGAGCAGCAGTTCGACGGGGCAGGGCCGGGGCTCCGCGTGTTCGCGCTCCACCACCATCTGCTGCCTGTTCCGGGCACGGGGCGTGAGCGCAACGTCGTCTACGACGCCGGCGACGCGATCGAGTGCCTCCAGCGCTCCCATGTCGACCTCGTGCTCTCGGGGCACAAGCACGTGCCATACGCGTGGCGGCTCGAGGACATCTTCGTCGTGAACGCCGGGACGGTCTCGACGCTGCGTCTTCGCGGAAAGACTCGCCCCTGTTACAACGTGATCGAGGTGACGGGGCCGCACGTCGACGTGTGGCGCAAGTATCCGTTCCACGGCCAGGAGAAGATCATCCAGTTCTCCACCGACACGCGTGCGTTCGAGAAGTACACCGCGCGGATCGAGGGAGAGGTCACGACCCGCTCGTGACGCGCGCGCTCGCGATCATCGACGGCGAGCACTACCTCTCGACGATTCGAGACGCCCTCGAGGAGCTGCCCTACGAGTTCGTCGCAGCTCACCTCGTCGGCGGGACCGAGAAGCTGCGCGGCGGCGAGGACTACGGCGTGCCGCTCGTCGACTCGCTGGCAGCGGCGCTCGAGCACGATCCGGAGGTGGTCGTCGACCTCTCGGACGAGCCCGTGCTCGGGCCGCCCGACCGGCTTCGGCTCGCGAGCCGCGCGCTGGCGCTCGGGCTCCCGTACGTCGGCGCGGACTTCCGCTTCGACCCTCCGGCGCTCGAGCCGTTCGAGCTGCCGTCGATCGGGATCGTCGGCACCGGCAAGCGCGTCGGGAAGACGGCCGTCGGGGCGCACACGGCGCGCGTGCTCTCGGAGCGCTACGACGTCGTGGTCGTCGCGATGGGTCGCGGCGGGCCCGCGGAGCCCGAGATGGCCGAGACGCCACCGACCGTCGACGACCTGCTCGCGCTCTCGCGGAGTGGCCGCCACGCGGCTTCGGACTACCTGGAGGACGCCGTGCTCGCGGGTGTCGTCACCGTCGGCTGCCGCCGCGCGGGCGGCGGACTCGCGGGGGCGCCGTTCGTCTCCAACGTCCGGGAG
>JACCTU010000058.1 GCA_013812235.1 Actinomycetota bacterium
CCCAGATGCAGCAGCCGCTGAAGACGGTCGGCCGAGCAATGCTGCGGACCACGAGCACAGTCACGGGCGTGCCGAGCCCGACGACGTTGCGCCAGTTGCCGAAGAAGCAGCTTGTCGCGCCCTTGATCTGGTACTCGGGACCGACGTTGCTGAGATCGTCCCCGAACGCCGGCTCGTCGCAGGCGGTGTCCAACAGCGCAGTCGAGCCCGGACGTCCGTCGATCTGGATCCAGGAACGGTCGGCCCGGACCGAGTCGAACGACAGCCCGCTCGAAAGCTGCAGCGGTGCTGAGTTCAGGATCTGGACGTTGCACTCGCGGAGGAGGGGGTCGATCGCGTCGTTGATCATGTCGACGACGTCGTCGACGGCCGCCACAGGATTGCCCTTCTCGTCGCGAAGGATGATCGTGCAGATCCGGAGTTTTTTCTGCGGTCGTACGCCGACGAGGTAGAGCGCCGCGTCGATCAGGTTCGCGGCGAGCCAGACGAGGTTCAGGATGATGACGTTCCAGATCCACTGCAGGATCCGTCCGACGTAGGGGATCGCGAAGATCAGCTCGAAGACGAGCGCGAGGTAGCTCAGAACCCAGCCGAGCAACGCCTCGACGAGCGTCACCACGAACGAGACGATCGTGACGACGACCTCCCAGACGGCGCAGACGAGCGTCGTCACGATCGTCCAGAGAACGCAGACGACGTTCGCGACCCAGTACCAGCCGAGGCAGACCCAGGTCACGAGCTTGCAGAGCCAACTGCACGGCCACCACGTGCAGCACCGCGCGTCCCAGGCGGAACAGGAGCTGTACCCCTGATCCGCGTACTGCGTGCAGCTCTGCGTTCGCTGCTCCGCGTATTGGAGGCAATTGGCCATCGCGGGCTAGCCGAAGATGTCCATGCCGCCGAACGTGAATGCCGAGCAGATACCTCCAGTGAACCCGAAGACCTGGTGGATCGGGCCGAAGTGCGTGAACGGTGTGCAGAAGACGGCGAGGGTGACGACGTCGACCGCTGTGCCGCCGCGCACGCTCGCCCTCACCGGCCCGAGCGGCGGCCACCCGAGATGGAGGAAGAGATCCTGGTCGCCGCTCCGAGGCGTGAGGACCCCGAAGGTCGAGCAGACGGGTGGCAGCGGGAAGAAGAAGCTGAAGAACCTCGGGACGAAGAAGTTCCGTACGGTGATGAAGTAGCGCGTTCCGTCCGGCTCGAGCCGGCGAAGCGACACGAAGACCGAACGTGCGGCGGTCGGCGCAGTCGGCGCCTTCTTCTTGAAGAGGGCGGGGACGTTCTCGAGCGCGGCGAACTCGTCGCGGGCCCGGTTCTCCTCCTCCCAGGCCGGTCGGAGATGCTGCTCCCACTCGCGCTGGTCGGCGTTCGGGTCGATCGCAACCTCGAATTCCGCGTCGGCGAACGCACGCTCGATCGCCGCAGGCGCCCCCGCGACGACGAGCTCGTAGCGCTCAGCGCCCTTCGCGTCGGCCATGCGGGCGAGATAGCGAGCTCGCGGCGCCCTTCCCGTCTTCTCCAGGTCCTCGAGCCTGAGCGTGCGGGACTCCTGCGGCCTTCTGGTCGGCGTGTTCATCGCGCCCTCCCGTCCGTGCAGAACGGTCAGCGCCGCAGTTGGGCAACCTCTAACACACCTCGGGACATCGGTCAAACAGCGAGGCGGCGCCGATCGCGCCGGCGCCGCCTCGTCGTGACGCCGGTCAGACGGTGACGCCCTCGCGCGCGCGGCGGTTCTCCTCGATGAAGCGCTCGACCGCGTCGTGCGCGTCGTCGTCCTGGAGCTGCTTCGGCGGCGACTTCATCAGGTAGGCGCTCGGCCCCTCGAGCGCGCCTGCGACGCCGTTGTTCAGCGCGAGCTTCGCGAGCCGGACCGCGTCGATCACGATCCCCGCGGAGTTCGGCGAGTCCCAGACCTCGAGCTTGAGCTCGACGTTCAGCGGCACGTCGCCGAAGCTCGAGCCCTCCATGCGGATGTAGGCCCACTTGCGGTCGGTCAGCCACGGGACGTAGTCGGACGGGCCGACGTGGATGTTCTT
>JACCTU010000102.1 GCA_013812235.1 Actinomycetota bacterium
GATGCAGCCCGTCCCGACGGTGCCCGAGCCGATCACATCGCCGGGGCAGAGCCTCGTGTTCCGCGCGGCCTGCTCGACCAGGCGTTCCCAGGGCCAGTGCAGGTCCCGCAGATTCCCGCGCGAGCGCTCCTCGCCGTTCACCCGCGCGACCATCTCGGCCTCGCTTCCGTCGAACTCATCGGGCGTGACGACGATCGGGCCGAGGCTCGTCGCGAAGACCTTCCCCTTCGCCCGGCCGAGCCCGACCCTCATCTCGAGCCGTTGCAGGTCGCGCGCCGACCAGTCGTTCAGCACCGTGAAGCCGGCGACCTGCCCCTCCGCGCCGATGATCGCGGCGACCTCGAGCTCGTAGTCGAGCTCCTGCGTGCCTTCCGGGTACGGCACCCCGTCCTCGTGACCGTAGATCGCGGCGGGGTTCGAGAAGTAGAAGGCGGGCACCTCGTACCACTCGGGCGGCACCTCGAGGCCGCGGATCGCGCGCGCCGTCTTCACGTGCTGCTCGAACGCGTAGAAGTCGCGAACCGACGGCGGGTGCAAAACCGGTGGGCGCAGATCGACCCCGTCAAGGAGGAACTCCCCGTGCTCGCGCGCGGTCCCGCCGCCGGTGAAGAACGACTGGAGCGTCTGCGCCGCGAGCTGAATCACGCGGTCGCCCTCGATCCGGCCCGGCCACCCGCGCTGGAGGTTCCTTCCCTTCGGGCTGAACATGCAGAGCTTCAGCTCAGGGCTCCGTGTGAACGATGATGTCGCCGATCTCCGGCTGCTCGCGGCGGATTCGCTGCTCGACCCGGCTCGCCTGCGCGTGCGCGTCCGCAAGGGGCGTCGCTCCGTCCACGGTCAGCGTCAGATGGGCGACGACGCCGTCCGGGCTCGTGAGGAAGCGCAGCTCGCGGGACGGACGCCCGGTCTCCTCGAGGACCAGGCGCTCGATTGCGGCGCGGTCGCGCTCGATCTCCGAGCTCTCCGCCGACTCGGCGAGCGGCTCCAGGTGGGTCTGCACGTGCGCGGCTTCCGGGACCGCGGCGCGGATCGAGCGCTCGACGAGCTCGGCAAGCTCGTGCGCGTCCTCGAGCGGCAGGTCGCCGGGCAGCTTGAGGTGGAGCGAGATTTGCAGCTCCGACCCAACCTGAAGCACGGTCACGTTGTGCACCTCACGCACACCCGGAACCGCCAGGGCGGCGGCGTGCGCGCGGTCCCTCACCTGCTGCTCGTCCCCCGGCTCCACGTGCACGACGACGTCGCTCTTCGGGAGCGCCTCTCGCACCGCATCCTCGACGGCGTCCGCCGCCGCGTGACCCTGGCCCACCGCCGCCCCAGCCGGAACGCCGATCACGACGTCGGCGAACTGCCTGCCTCCCGCCTGGCGCATGCGCAGCCGGCGCAGCTCGACGCCCTCGACGCTTGCGATAGCCCCGCGAGCAGCGCTCTCGACCTCGTCGGGCACGCTGTCCATCAGCACGTCGACGTTACGGCGCACGAGACGCACGGCTGCGGCGATCACGAGCACCGCGACGAAGAGCGCGGCAACGGCGTCGCCCTCGGGATGGCCGGCACGGGCGAGGACGAGGCCGGCGAGGACTGCGATCGTGCCGGCGAGATCGCTTCCGAAGTGGAGCGCATTCGACTCGAGCGCCGCGCTGTCGTACTGGCGCGCCGCGCGGAACGAGAGCGTCATGCGGCTGGCGTCGACCGCGATCACGACCAGCACGACCGCGAACGCCCACCATGCGATCTCGAGCTCGGGAGGGTCCGACAAGCGGCGCACTGCCGCGATCCCGACCCCCACGCTGAGCAACGCGAGGATCGACGCCTCGGCAAGCGCAGCGAGATGCTCGGCCTTGCCGTGGCCATAGGCGTGGTGCCGGTCGGCCGGCCTGACTGCGATTCCGACCGCGAAGAAGGTGAGCAGCGCGGCGACGAGGTCGGTGCCGGAGTGCAGCGCCTCCGAGAGCAGGCCGAGGCTTCCGGTTGCGAGCCCGGTCGCCAGTTTGAGCACGATGAGCACGGCCGCGGCGAACACCGAGACGAGAGCGGTGCGGCGCTGGGGCGTCATACTCGCGAAGCATGAAGGTCTGCCCGAGCTGCGGGCGGGAGAACCCTGGGGACGCGGCGTTCTGCTCCGGCTGCGCGACCCCGCTCGGCGCTGTTGCGGCTCCGCGCGAGGAGCGGAAGGTCGTGAGCGTGCTCTTCTGCGACCTCGTCGGCTCGACCGCCACAGCCGAGCGGCTCGACCCCGAGGACGTGCGCGCGCTGCTTACCGGGTACCACGAGCGCGTCCGGTCGGAGCTGGAGCGCTTCGGCGGAACGGTGGAGAAGTTCATCGGCGACGCGGTGATGGGGCTCTTCGGTGCCCCAGTCGCCCGTGAGGACGACCCCGAGCGCGCAGTGCGCGCAGCGCTTGGCGTGCGTGACGCACTCGAGGGCGAGCTCGCGATCCGGATCGGCATCACGACCGGAGAGGCGCTGATCACGCTCGGCGCGCGCCCGGAGCGCGGCGAGGCGATGGCGGCCGGGGATGTCGTCAACACGGCAGCGCGGCTGCAATCGGCCGCGGCGACGGACGGGATCCTCGTTGACGAGACCACCTACCGCGCGACCGAGCGGGCGATCGAGTACGCCGAGGCGCCATCCGTCGAGGCGAAAGGAAAATCTGAGCCGGTCGCGGTATGGCAGGCGCTGCACGCGCGGGCGCGATTCGGCGTCGACGTGCGGCAGGTCACGGCCACGCGGCTGGTCGGCCGCGAGCGAGAGCAGACGCTGCTCGCGGAGACACTCGCCCGCGTCAAGGAGGAACGGGCGCCCGAGCTCGTGACCATCGTCGGCGTCCCCGGGATCGGCAAGAGCCGTCTCGTGTGGGAGCTGTTCAGGCAGATCGAGGGCGGCTCCGAGCTCGTGACCTGGCGACAGGGACGATCCCTCCCCTACGGGGAAGGAATCTCGTTCTGGGCTCTCGGCGAGATCGTCAAGGCACAGGCAGGGATCCTCGAGACCGACGTCGAGGAGGAGACGAGCGCGAAACTCCAGCGCAGCGTGCGGTCGCTCGTCGCCGACGATCGCGACGCAAGCTGGATCGAGCGCCAGCTTCGGCCGCTCGTCGGTCTCGAGAGCGCCGGCGACACCGGCGGCGAACGCGACGAGGCCTTCGCCGCCTGGCGGCGCTTCCTCGAAGCGCTTGCCGAGCAGCGACCGCTCGTCCTCGTCTTCGAGGACCTCCACTTCTCGGACGACGCCCTGCTCGACTTCATCGACCACGTCGCCAACTGGGCCAGCGGCGTCCCACTCCTCCTCGTCGCGACGGCCCGCCCCGAACTGCTCGCGCGCCGTCCCTCCTGGGGCGGCGGCAAGTCGAACGCCGTCACGCGCTCGCTGGCCCCGCTCTCGGACGAGGAGACTGCCCGGCTCCTCCATGCGCTGCTCGACCGCCCGGTCGTCGGGGCCGAACTCCAGCAGACGCTGCTGGAACGCGCCGGCGGAAATCCGCTGTACGCGGAGGAGTTCGCGCGCCTCGTCGCCGATGGCCGAGAGCCGGCTGAGCTGCCGGAGACCGTGCAGGGAATCGTGGCGGCACGGCTCGACCTCCTCCCGAGCGAAGAGAAGGACCTTCTCCACCACGCCTCCGTCGTCGGGAAGGTTTTCTGGCTCGGGACCCTCGCGTCGATGGGCGGCGGCGAGCGCTGGAAGCTCGAGCAGCGCCTACACGCGCTGGAGCGGAAGGAGTTCGTGCGCCGCGAACGGTCGCCGTCTGTCGCGGGCGAGGCAGAGTACGCCTTCAGGCACATACTCATGCGTGACGTCGCCTACGGGCAGATACCTCGCGCCGAACGGGCGGAGAGGCACCGTCTGGCGGCCGAGTGGATCGAGTCGCTCGGCAGGCCCGACGACCACGCCGAGATGCTCGCGCACCACTACCTCTCGGCACTCGAGCTCGCCACCGCCACCGGCGCGGAGACGGCGCACTTCGTCGGCCGTGCCCGGCTTGCTCTGCGCGAGGCCGGAGACCGTGCCCTCGCACTACACGCGTACCCGTCCGCGATCCGCTTCTACGAGCAGGCGACCCAGCTCTGGCGCGACAACGACCCGGGGCTGCCCGAGCTCCTGTTCAGCTTCGGCCGCGCCCTGACCAGCGCCGGAGACGAGCGCGCGGACGGCGTGCTGGAACGCGCCCGCGACGCACTGATCGCGACGGGCGACGGCGCGCGTGCCGCAGAAGTGTGCTCGTTGCTCGCCGAGGTCTGGTGGCACCGGGGCGATCGCGGCCGCTCGCAGGAGCAGCTCGAGCACGCCCGTCGGCTGGTCGACCTCGAGCATGCGTCGCCCTCGAAAGCGTGGGTGCTCTCGCAGGTGTCGCGCTATGCGATGCTCGCGGGAGAGAACGAGAGCGCAATCCGTGTCGGGCGCGAGGCGCTCGCGATGGCCGAGGCGCTCGAGCTCGACGAGGTCCGCGCTCACGTCCTGAACAACATCGGTAGCGCGCGATGCTTCGCCGGCGACTTCGAGGGAATCGCCGACCTCGAGCAGAGCATCGAGCTCGCCACCGCGATCGATTCGCCCGAGCTCGGGCGGGCCTACAACAACCTGGCGACAGTCCTAGCGGACCTGGGCGAGGTCCGACGCAGCCGTGAGCTTCGGCGCGAGGCGGTGCGGGCAGCCGAGCGGCTCGGCAATACGAGAGTCGCGCGCTTCTCTGCCGCGATCCTGATCTGGGAGCCGTACCAACTAGGGAACTGGGACGCTTTCGTCGCCGATGCGCGTGCGTTCCTCGAGGAGAGCGACCGCCTCGGCGGCTCGTATCAGGACGCCTACTTCGTTTCGTCGTTGGCGAGGGTCGCGACGGCCCGCGGCGAGGACGCCGACGCGATCGCGGGGGCGCGGCGGGCACTCGAGCTGGCGCGAAACGTGGGCGAGCCGCAGATCGTCCTCTCGGTGCTCGCGGACGCTGCCTTCATCGAGGCCGAGTTGGGGAGGCTCGAGCCGGCGCGAAGAAGCGCCTTGGAGCTTCTGGAAGGCGAGCACGTCCTCTCGTATGTCACGCCCCTCGCCCTGGTTGCGAGCGAACTCGGCCTCGAGCCGGAGCTGCGGGCGATCGCAGCCGCGGCGCCGGCCGAGGATCGCTCGGCGGCAGCGCTGCGCGCACTGCTCGAGGGCGAGTTCGTCACAGCAGCCGATGCGTGGGGTGAGATGGAGCTGCTACCGCTCGAGGCGCACGCCCGGCTCCGAGCGGCCGAGCGGTTTCGAGCAGAGGGTCGGCATGCGGAGGCGGACGAGCAGCTCGAGCGCGCGCTGGCCTTCTGGCGCTCGGTCGGCGCGACCCGCTACGTGCGCCGCGGTGAGATGCTGCTCGCCGCGTCCGCATGATCGGCCGCCTGCCCGTCGCCCAGAACGAGAAGCGG
>JACCTU010000060.1 GCA_013812235.1 Actinomycetota bacterium
GGCAAGCGTCGGCAGCATGACGAGCACCAGAGGTGAGAGCAGCGGCAGACCGAGCCATGGTGCGAACAGGTTTCCCAGCGCGATCTGCTTGGCCCGCGGTGTCAGGAACGTCCTAATGCTGTCGACCGGGTTGGTAATCAGGTGCACGAGAGCACTCGCGGGGTCCGCACCGAGTCGGGAGTAAGCCCAGTGCGCGTAGTCGCGGCCGGCCAATGCCGGGATCACGACCTTGTACGCGAGCACGAACCAGGCCGCTCCCAGCGTCGCCAGCGCGGCGCCCAGCTGCCAGCGTCGCTGGGCGAGGGCGATGAAGAGCGCGAGTCCGACGAAGGTGAGGGCCACGTCCTCCCGCGTGAGGAGGCCGAGGACGACGCAGACCCAGAGCAGGTTCGTTCGCCGCGTCAGCGCGGCGTAGATCGCGCCGGAGACGATCGGCGCCGCGAACGCGAGCTCGTGGAAGTCGAAGAGGCTCCCGCCCAGGACCGCCCAGAAGACGAGATACGCCGCAAGAAACGCGAGTGCTGCAATGCCATCGAGCTTCTCGCGCGCCCACAGGAAGATCGGGATCCCCGCGCCGGCGAGCAGCGCCGCCTGGGCGACGAGCAGCACGCGCGCGTCGTCCCAGAGCCAGTACAGCGGGGCGAGCACGACGAGGATCGGGTGGAAGTGGTCGCCCATCGTGTGCGGTAAGCGGAGCACGGTGTTCGGGATCCACTCGAAGCGGCTGTAGCCCCAGACCGCCTGATCGAAGATCCCCAGGTCATACGCGTTGCTTCCGAACCGTTGGTGCCGGTACAGGGCCGCCCACGACATCCCGGCCGCCGCTGCAATCGTCAAAGCCGCCGCGGCGACGGTCACCGGATCGCGGGAAAGCCACCGTCGGGCCACGGGGCCGATCCTAGTCGGATGGTTCTCGCGAGCCCGCGCGAGCTACGAGAGCCGCTTCACGAGTCCGAGCGCGCGTTGGTTCCACGGCACACGGTGGGTGAGTCCGGGGCCGCGAGTGAGTCCCCCGCGATTGGCCTCGTACCAGTCGTACGCGGCGATCAGCGTCTCCGCGTTCGAGAACCGGGGCGACCAGTCGAGCTCGGCCTCAGCTCGCTCGATCGCGACGAAGGAGTCTTTGTCGGCCGTCTTGTAGTGCCACTCCGCGAGCGGTGACACACGGAGCAGCTCGAGTGCTCGGAGGATTGCCTGGACCGGGCGCGCAGGGACCGGCGTGACGCGGCTGGTCGACCCGGCGTGATCGATCAACGCCTGGAGGTCCTCCCGTACCGTGGCGAACTCCTTCGCGCCGACGTTGAAGACGTTGCGGGCGACCGGCCGCTCCGCAGCCCGCACCGTCGCGTCGACGAGGTCCTCGACGGCGAGCAGTTGGTACCGGTTCCGGCCGGAGCCGATCGTGTAGATCCGGCGGCCCTCGCGGATCCAGTCGAACAGAATCTCGAAGACGCCCAGCCGCTCCGCGCCGATGAAGGTCTTCGGCCGGATGATCACGTGCTCGAGCCCGCGGGCACCGAACTGTCGGCAGAGCTCCTCCGCCTCGATCTTCGAGCGACCGTAAGACCCGACGGGTACCAGCGGCGCGTCCTCGCCGATCGGGTGAACTCGGGGCACGCCGTACACGGCGGTCGACGAGATGAACAGCACACGTCGTACGACGTTCGCCGTGGCGGCGGCAAGCACGGTTGCCGTTCCGTCCACATTGACGGAGCGAATCGTCGCGTCCGATCCCTGGATTGGCAGCGCGGCGGCGGAGTGCACCAGCACGTCGACGCCGCGCGAGAGCCGCTCGGCCGCGGCGGCATCGCGGATGTCGCCCACGATGCCCTGGACCCCCGCGGCCACGAGCTCCGGATCGAGGGGCTCGAGGTCGAGCGTTCGCACGTCGTGCCCGTCGGCCAGCAGACGACGCGCGAGGTGGAGCCCGAGGAAGCCGCTTCCGCCGGTGATCGCCCAGAGGGCCACCGGAACAGCTTGCCAGAGCCCGGCTCGCGGGCCGGCTCGTTACCATCGTCGCGGTGACCGCGGATACGCGCGAGAGGCGGGGGCTCCTGCCGGAGATCGCCGCACGGCGCGGTCCCGTTCATGCCCTCGTGAGTGCAGCGCGTCCGCTGCAGTGGACGAAGAACCTGCTCGTCTTCGCGGGCATCGTCTTCGCGGTCGAGCTGGACGACTCGGAACGGTGGGTCGAGGCGCTCCTCATCTTCAGCGCGTTCTGTCTTGCCTCGAGCGCGTCGTACCTCGTCAACGACGTCCACGATGCCGCCGAGGACCGTGCGCACCCGGTCAAGCGGACGCGGCCTGTCGCGTCGGGCGAGCTGTCGGCC
>JACCTU010000105.1 GCA_013812235.1 Actinomycetota bacterium
CGACGGTGATCCACGCGACGTCCAAGATCGCTCGCTTGATCCGGGAGGACAGGTCTGTGTACAACCTCGTCCAAGAACTCACAGCTCGGATCAAACAGGTCCGCTAGCGCCGATGCCTGTGCAGAACACGAATTCATCCCCAGGTCCTCTCCCGGCCGCAAAACGGTTCCCGGAGCCGGGGGAGACCGTCGTCCCCGGTCCCCACAACCCTACTACTACTTCTAGAATCTTTTAAAGAATGACAGACATAGAAGCAGTGGCCATCGGATCGGGGATGAAACTTACCTGCTCGCGAGACGAGTTCTCGCAGAAGCTTGCTGTTGTGGCGCGCGCCGTGTCGGCAAGGACGACAGTGCTCGTGCTCGGTGGAATTTTGCTTCGCGCCGAGAACGGCGAGCTTCAACTCGCTGCGACCGACATGGAGCTTTCGTTGCGAACGTCGCTGGACGCGCAGGTGGACGGTGACGGCGCAGTGGTCGTACCCGGGAAGATGCTGGTCGACCTCATCCGGCTGCTTCCCGACGAGGACGTACAGATCGAGCATCGTGCCGAGGAAGGCGTCGTTCGCGTGGACTCCGGCTCGTACAGCTCGCGCCTGCACACGTACAACGTCGAGGACTTTCCGCGCCTCCCCGACGTCGAGTCGATCGGCACGTTCAGCGTGGACCGAGAAGCGCTGCTCGATACGGTCGGTCGTGTCTCACGTTCCGCGTCGCGAGACGAGTCGCGCCCGGTACTCACCGGGATCCTGGCGCGCTTCGAAGCCGGCAAGCTCGTGATGGCCGCGACCGACTCGTACCGGCTCTCGGTCAAGGAGACGCCGATGGAAGGCGAAGCGCCCGAGTTGGAGGCGATTATCCCAGCACGTGCGCTGACGGAGGTCACGCGCATCGCAGCCGGCGCCGACTCGCTCGAGCTCGGCGTGCACGAGAACCAGGTCGTCTTCGTCGCGGACGGGGTCACGCTGACCACGCGACGCATCGAAGGGCAGTTCCCGAACTACCGCCAGTTGATCCCCGAGGCATTCGAGCACACTGTCGCGCTTCCGCGCGCAGAGGCGATCGAAGTCGTTCGCCGGGTGGGCGTGATGGCGCAGCGCAACTCCCCTTTGAGACTCCGCTTCGCCGAGGGCGAGCTGACCGTCTCCGCGCAGACGCAGGACGTCGGCGAGGCGCGGGAGTCGCTGCCCGCACCGTTCACCGGCGAGCCGCTGGAGATCGGCTTCAACGCGGAGTACCTTCGTGACGGCTTCGAGTCGGTCGGCGGCGAGGAGCTTCTGGTGAAGCTGATCAGCCCGTTGCGGCCGGCCGTCCTCCAGGGCGAGAACGATGACTTCACGTACCTGGTGATGCCGATCAGGCTTCCCACCACCTGATCGTCGAGACGGTCGCGCTCCGGAACATCCGCTCGTACGCGACGCTCGAGCTCGCGCTGTCGCAGGGTCTCGTGCTCGTCGTGGGGCCGAACGGCGCCGGGAAGACGAACCTGCTGGAGTCGCTGCACGTCGGCACGCAGGGCTTCTCGCCGCGCACGCGGAACGACGTGGAGCTCGTGCGGTTCGGCGAGGCCACCGGGCGCGTCTCGCTCCGCGGGCGCCGTGCCGAGACGCCACTCGAACTCGACGTCACGCTCGAGCTGGGGAAGGGCAAGCGCGCGAAGCTGAACGGAGGGCCGCTGCGCGCCGCGGAGCTCCTGCGCGCGGAAGTTTCGACGCTCGTCTTCACACCGGATCGGCTCGGGATCGTGAAAGGCGCGCCGGCCGTGCGCCGCGCGTACTTCGACCGTGCGCTCGGGCGGCTGTTCCCCGCGCGCGCGGGACTGTCGGCTGAGTACGGCGCCGTGGTTGGGCAGCGGAACGCGGCGTTGCGGCGCGTCGCGAATGGCCTCTCGACTCGCGACGCGCTGGACCCGTGGACCGAGCAGGTCGCCGCGCTCGGGACCGAGCTGGCGGCTGCACGCCGACACGCGCTCGAGCTGCTGACGCCTGCCTTCGCGCGGCTGACCGGTGCGTTCGGGCTCGAGGCGGGCAGGCTCGCGTACGAGGGCGGGCCCGTCTTGCGCGAGCAGTTGGACGAGAGGATCGCGCGCGACCTCGAGCGGGGCACGACGAGCCTCGGACCGCACCTCGACGACGTCGCGGTGCTCGCCGGGGAGCGCGACCTGCGCACCTACGGCTCGCAGGGGGAGCAGCGCCTCGCGGTCCTCTCGCTCCTGCTCGCCGAGGCCGAGATCCTGCTCGAGCGCAGCGGCGTCCCTCCGCTCCTACTACTTGACGACGTGCTCTCCGAGCTCGACCCCGAGCGGCGGGCCACGCTCGCGCGGGTCCTGCCGGAGGGCGGTCAGACGCTCATCACCTCGACCACGGTGGGCGCGCTCCCGCTCGCTCCCGACCAGTTGCTCGAGGTGGCTCCGGGTACGGTGCACGCGGCGTGAAGAAGATCGCCTCGGACGTGGGGAGCGAGCTCGGCCGGTTCGGGCCCGCTGCGGGCATGGTGCGAATCGTCGACGCATGGCCCGGCGCGGTCGGTCCGATGATCGCGCGCAATGCCTGGCCCGCGCGGATCGCCCGAGACGGCACGCTGCACGTCGCGACGAGCTCGTCTTCGTGGGCGTTCGAGTTGGCGCAGCTCGAAGCAGACGTGTTGAAGCGCCTGCGCACAGCGGCGGGGAAGGACGCGCCGGTGAAGCTGCGCTTCGCGGTCGGCAAGCTGCCCGAGCTCGGCCCGGAAGACGACGATCGCGGCGACCGGAGAGCACCGCCACCCGGTCCAGAGGAGTTGCGGAAGGCCGAGGAACTCGCCGCCGGAATCAGCGATGACGAACTGCGGAAAGTGGTCGCAAAAGCGGCCGCGCAGAGCCTCTCGAGAAGCGATGACGGCCGTGCGTTCTGATACACTTTGACCACTCGGTAAGGCCGCGATTTGCAGGCCTTTTTGGTTATGGCTCAAGCTAGCTACACCGCAAAGGACATCACCGTGCTCGAGGGTCTCGAGCCGGTCCGCCTGCGCCCGGGGATGTACATCGGATCGACGGGTTCGCGGGGCCTCCACCACCTCGTCTACGAGGTCGTCGACAACGCCGTCGACGAGGCGCTCGCGGGCCGCAACGACCGGGCCGAGGTGATTCTTCACCCCGACAACTCGGTGACGGTCCGCGACTGGGGATCCGGGATTCCGGTCGACATCATGGAGGACCAGGGCCTGCCGGCGCTGACGGTCGTGCTGACGAAGCTGCACGCCGGCGGCAAGTTCGGCGGCGACGGGTACAAGGTCTCCGGCGGCCTCCACGGCGTCGGCGTGTCTGTCGTCAACGCGTTGTCCGAGTATCTGATCGCAGAGGTGCACCGCGGCGGGAAGGTCTACCGGCAGGAGTTTGCGCGCGGCGTGCCACAGGGCGACATGCAAGTCGTCGGCGAGGCGACGGAGACCGGCACGACGATCACGTTCATGCCCGACGCGGAGATCTTCGAAGAGATCGAGTGGTCGACGGAGACGCTCACGCAGCGCCTTCGCGAGACTGCGTTCCTCACCCGCGGCCTTCGGATCACGCTCACCGACGAGCGCGCGGGCGGCGAGCAGGTCACGTTTCACTACGAGGGCGGCATCCGCGACTTCGTCGCTCACGTCAACGAGGCGAAGGACCCTATCCACAAGCACATCGTCTACTTCGAGGGCGCGAACGACGAGGGCCAGGTCGAGGTCGCGATGCAGTGGAACACGAAGTACGTCGAGTCGGTCTTCTCGTTCGCCAACAACATCAACACGACCGAGGGCGGCTCGCACCTCTCCGGCTTCAACGCGGCATTGACGCGCACGCTGAACAAGTACGCGCGCGACAAGAGCCTGCTCAAGGAGAAGGAGGACAACCTCGAGGGGGATGACGTTCGCGAGGGTCTTGCGGCCGTCATCTCCGTGAAGCTTCAGGAGCCGCAATTCGAAGGCCAGACGAAGACGAAGCTCGGCAATCCGTGGGTCCGTGGGTTCGTCGAGCAGACGGTCAATGCGCGCCTTGCGGAGTTTCTCGAGGAGAGCCCGACGGACGCGAAGCAGATCATCATGAAGGCGATCTCCGCTGCGCGCGCTCGACAGGCTGCGCGCAAGGCGCGTGACCTCACCAGGCGCAAGGGCGCGTTCGGCGGCGGGATGGCGAAGAAGTTCGCGGATTGTCAGACCAAGGATCCCGCGCTGAGCGAGGTCTTCATCGTCGAGGGCGACTCGGCCGGCGGGTCGGCGAAGCAGGCGCGCGACAAGTCGAACCAGGCGATCCTCCCTTTGCGCGGCAAGATCATCAACAGCGAGAAGAACCGGATCAACAAGGTTCTGTCGAACGCGGAGATCCAGTCGCTCGTGCAGGTGATCGGCACGGGCATCGGCGACGAGTTCGACATCGCGAAGCTCCGTTACAACCGCGTGATCGTGATGACCGATGCCGACGTTGACGGCGCGCACATTCGCACGTTGATCCTGACGTTCCTCTACCGGCACATGCCGGAGCTGTTCGACCGCGGTCACATCTATATCGCGGTTCCGCCGCTGTACCTCGTGAAACTCGGGAACCAGGAGACGTACGTTGTCAAGGACGCGCAGCTCGAAGAGCTGCTCGTTCGCGAGAAGTTCCCGGAGCTCGAGGTCGCGTCGCGGGACGGCAGCGCGATCAAGCTCACGGAGGCACGCTACGCACGCTTCCAGCGAACGCTCGCGGAGTTCGAAGGCTGGTCGGCGCGCTTGCGGTCCGACTTCGGGCCCGAACCGGCCAACTTCATCGTCACGCACCGGCTCGTCGAGTCGGCCGCCGACAGCACGGCCGCGATCGCGACGCTGCTGCGGAACGTCGCACCGAACGGGTACTCGTTCGAGGTGCTGGACTCCGAGGACGACACGGTCCGCGTGAAGGTGGTCGAGATCGAGACGAGCGCCGCACAGGAAGTCCTCGTGCCGCGCGAGCTCCTGCAGTCGCCAATCTACGCGCACGTGCGCCGCACGTACGAGCGGCTGCGCGAGATCGCCGGCGGCGTTCCGCCTTTCTCCCTGAAGCTCGGCAAGCACTCGGCGGAGGCGCCGACGTTCGAGTCGCTCCTCGCTCGCGCGTTCGAGCTTGCGAAGGAAGGGATCCACATCAGCCGTTTCAAGGGCCTGGGCGAGATGAATCACGAGCAGCTCTGGGAGACGACGATGGATCCCGCGCGCCGGATGCTGATCCGCGTCGACGTCGAGGATGCGTCGGCCGCCGACCTCTGGTTCTCTCGCTTGATGGGCGACCAGGTCGAGCCGCGCCGTGACTTCATCGAGCAGAACGCACGCGATGTCCGCTTCCTGGATGTGTAGATAGCGATGTCCGAGGTGACCCAGGACCCGATCGGGGGCGGTCGCATCGAGAGCCGAGAGCTCGACCAGGAGATGCGTTCGAGCTTCCTCGACTACGCGATGTCCGTCATCGTCAGCCGCGCGCTTCCTGACGTTCGCGACGGACTCAAGCCTGTGCACCGCCGTGTGCTCTACGGGATGCACGAGGACGGTCTGCAGCCGAACCGTCCGTACAAGAAGTCCGCCGCGACGGTCGGCACGGTGATGAGCCGCTACCACCCGCACGGCGACGCCGCGATCTACGACACGCTCGTTCGCATGGCGCAGCCGTTCTCGCTGCGCTATCCGCTCGTGGACGGTCAGGGCAACTTCGGTTCGATCGACGGTGACCCCGCGGCCGCGATGCGCTACTCGGAAGCGCGTCTGTCGCGCATGGCGACCGAGTTGCTGCGCGACATCGACGCCGACACGGTGGACTTCGAGCCGAACTACGACGAGTCGCGGAGGCAGCCGACCGTGCTGCCGTCGCGATTCCCGAACCTGCTCGTGAACGGCTCGTCCGGGATTGCCGTCGGCATGGCGACGAACATGCCGCCGCACAATCTCGGCGAGGCGATCGATGCTGTCGTTGCGATGATCGAGAAGCCGGACATCGACGTCGAGGGCCTGATGAAGTCCCTCAAGGGACCGGATTTTCCGACCGGTGGCTACATCGTCGGCCGATCGGGCATTCGCGACGCCTACCGGACGGGACGCGGTCGGATCGTCATGCGCGCGCGCGCACACATCGAGGAGCTGCGTGGCGGCAAGAGTGCGATCATCGTCACCGAGCTTCCCTACGGTGTGCGCAAGGGCGGCGAGGGTGGCGTGATCGAGAAGATTGCCGAGCTCGTCGAGAACAAGGTCCTGACGGAGATCCCGATGAGCGACGACGCGCTCGCCGACCATTCGGACAAGGACGGGATGCGCATCTACATCGAGCTGAAGCGGGAGGCGATCCCGCAGGTCGCGCTGAACAAGCTCTTCAAGCACACGCCGCTGCAGAGCTCGTTCGGCTACAACGCGGTCGCCCTCGTCGACGGAGTTCCGAAGACGCTGTCGCTGCTCGAGCTCGTTCGGCACTACCTCGACTACCAGCGCGACGTCGTCATCCGGCGCTCGAAGTACGAACTGCGGAAGGCGGAGGCGCGGGCGCACATCCTCTCTGGCTACCTGATCGCGCTCGACAACCTCGACGCGGTCATCAAGCTCATCCGTGCTGCTGCGGACACCGACTCTGCGCGCGCGGGGCTGATGGGGCAGTTCGCGCTGAGCGAGCTCCAGGCGCAGGCGATCCTCGACCTGCGCCTTTCGCGCCTCACCGGACTGGCGCGCAAGGAGGTCGAGGACGAGTACGCAGACCTGCAGGAGCGGATCGCCGAGCTCCGCGCAATCCTTGGCGACCGCGCGCGCATCGACGGGTTGATCAAGGAAGAGCTGCTCGAGATCAAGGAGATCTACGGGCGCAAGGACGAGCGACTAACCGAGATCGTCGCTGCGGAGGACGAGCTCGAGCTCGAGGACATGATCGCGGAAGAGGACATGGTGATCGCCATCTCGCGGTCCGGCTACATCAAGCGACTACCGGTCACCGCGTATCGCGAGCAGCGCCGCGGCGGCATCGGCGTCATGGGGATGGACTTGAAGGACGAGGACTACATCGAGCACCTCTTCGTCGCGTCGACGCACGATTACATCCTGTTCTTCACGAACGTCGGGAAGGTCTACCGGCTCAAGGTGCACGAATTGCCGCTCGGGTCGCGCCAGTCGAAAGGCCGCGCGATCGTCAACCTGCTCCCGTTCCGTCAGGGCGAGGCGGTGCGCGCGGTGATCCAGACGCGCAACTTCGAAGAGGCTGAGTACCTCTTCTTCGGAACGAAGAACGGTGTCGTGAAGAAGACGAAGCTCGCCGTGTACAACACGCCGCTGAAGTCGGACGGGATCATCGCGCTGAAGATGCGCGAAGGGGACGAGCTCGTCGGCGTCCGTCACTCGTCGGGGAAAGACGACATCCTGCTGGTCTCGCGGAACGGACAGGCGATCCGGTTCCACGAACAGGACGTGCGACCGATGGGGCGCGACGCGTCGGGCGTGCAGGGGATGAAGCTGCGGGCCGGCGACGAGGTGATCGCCGTCGGCGTCGCGCAGGACGACGCCGACCTGCTCGTCGTGACGGAGAACGGCTACGGGAAGCGGACGCGCGTGACGGAGTATCCGGTCAAGGGCCGGGGCGGGATGGGCGTGAAAACGGTGCAGCTGACCGAGGCGCGCGGCCATCTCGCGGGCGCTCGCGTCGTGCGCGAGGGCTACCAGGTGATGATGATCTCGACGGCAGGCACCGTGATCAAGATGGCCTCCGGCGACATCAAGCGGCTCGGCCGCTCGACGCAAGGTGTGATCGTGATGCGGCTCCGCGAGGGTGAGCAGGTGTCGACGCTCGCGCCCGTGGTCGAGGCTGATCCGGAGCCGGAGCCCGCGGAGATCTCGGGGAACGGCGCCGAGCCCGGCTGATCGTCGCTCGTTCGGGGGGTATTTGCGCACCGTCCCCTTCCCAAAAGCGAGGAAGGGTTCTATAACTCCAAAGAGGGGGTCGAAACTGCTCGTACCCCCATTCCCAAGGAGTGTTCCGTGGCAGCAGGGAGACAGGTCGATCTGCTCGAGCCGATCAACCTCGCCGAGCACCTCGGCAAGGTCGAGCTGTACCTCGGCCAGGTGTGTCAGATCGCAGGCATTTCGAAGATGCAGCTGGACTACTGGACGAACAAGGCGCAGATCCCGACCAAGGGCCGCAAGCAGCGCATCTACGACATCGACGCGCTCGAGACGGTGATGCTGATCAAGCAGGCGAAGGACAAGGGCCTGAACCTCGGCGCCGCGATCGACGCAGCGCGCACGTTCAGGGAACGAAGCTCTGCTTCTTTCCCTGCTGAAGCGCTCGGATCCTAGAGCCGCTGTTGGCTCACGGCGGGGCAGAGCCCCGCCTCCGCGTCAACTCTTCGTTCTTCTCAGCTGTTCGGCTGCTACCTCGGGCGAGACCGTGTTGACGTAGAGGCCGGCCCCGAGCTCGACGCCGGCGAGGACGGTCAGGCGCGGAAAGACCTCCAGGTGCCAGCGTGTGCCCGTGTGGAGCCACGCGTTCACCGGCACGGCTCCTTCGCAGACGGTGTGCAGACGGCGGAGCAGGTCGGCGAGGAGCTGCAGTGCCGCGGGGAGCAGCCCACTGGTCCAGGCGTCCGGTTCGGGGTCGGCAGGCTCGATCAGAAGCTCGTAGGGGACGCGTCCGGCTCGAGGGCAGGTTGCGACCAGGCCGCCGCGCTCGACGATGACGTTGTCGCGGTCCGGCTCACCGCGCTCCGCGGTCAGGGCGGGGGGCGGGCCGGGGAGCCAGACGAGCTGTGAGTGCGAGTGGGCGAGGCTTCCGCCCGCGGCCTTGCCCTCGTTGACGAGCGCGTGCAGGTAGCCGTCGGGTTCCGCCTCTCGCCGTCGGCGCCACGCCGACGCAACCAGCTCGACCTGCTCGTCATCGAGCTCGGCGAGCGAGCGGACGTGCTCCGGTGCGTGGACGACGACCTCCTGTCGCTCGAACGCGGGGTAGAGGTTCGGCACGACGCGGATCCGCCAAGGGTCGCCGATCGTCAGCGTCTCCGGCGGCGTGCGGTCCTCGCGGCCGGCGCAGAACGGGCACGAGTCGAGCTCCTCCTGCGTCGCCGGCTCCATGTGCGGCCAGCTCGCGCCGGGCCGCTTCGAGCGGCCGGCCGCGATCACGACCTGTCGACCCGAGAGCGGGTCCTCGCGGAGCTGCCCGCTCAGCGTTCCTTGTCGCTTCGCTCGATGAATGGTCTAAAGAGGTCGATCGGTGCCGGGAAAACGATCGTGGTCGACGCCGACGGTCCGAGCTCGAGCAACGTCTGGAGGTAGCGGAGTTGAAGCGCGATCGGCGTGTCGGCCATCACGAGCGCCGCATCCTTCAGCCGCTCGGAGGCCTGGAACTCGCCTTCGGCGGCGATGATCTTTGCGCGCCGTTCGCGCTCGGCCTCGGCCTGGCGCGCCATCGCGCGCTGCATGCTGGCGGGGATCTCGACGTCCTTGACCTCGACGATCGAGACCTTGATCCCCCAGGGCGCCGTGGCCTCGTCGATGATCTGCTGGAGGATCGCGTTGATCTTGTCGCGTTCCGAGAGGAGCTCGTCGAGCAGGTGCTGGCCGAGCACCGACCGCAGCGTGGTCTGCGCGATCTGCGACGTGGCGACCATGAAGTTCTCGATCTGGACGATCGCCGCCGCGGGGTCGACGATGCGGAAGTACGCGACCGCGTTGACGCGCACCGGCACGTTGTCCTTCGTGATCACTTCCTGCGGCGGCACGTTGAGCGTGATCGTTCGGAGGTCGACGCGCACCATGCGGTCGATCACCGGGATCAGCAGGAAGAGCCCCGGACCTTTCGGCGGCTGGAGCAGCCGGCCGAGCCGGAACACGACGCCTCGCTCGTACTCGCGAGCGACCTTGATCGCCGCCGAGAGGAAGATCAGCAGGAGAAAGGCGGCTGCGCCGATCAGGATCAGGAAGGCCATCGAGTCCTTTCGCTGGGTGCGCCTGGATCCTACGCGCCGCGCGGGCGGACGACGAGCTCGAGCCCGTCCATCCGCTCGACCTCGACCTCGTCGCCCTGGCGGAGGGGCTCGCCGCCCTCCGTCCGTGCGCGCCAGAGCTCCCCGTTCACGAACACCATTCCGTCGTTCCGGACGACCCCGCTCGTCCCGACGACGGTGTTCGGGCCGACCGCGACCGGGCTCTCCCGGACCTGCACGATCTTGACGACGATCAGCGCCATCAGACCCGCCAGCGTCCCGGCGACGCCGATCAACAGCGGCAGCGACACCTCGTAGACCCCGCCGGACGGCTCGAAGAGCAGCAGGCCCCCGAGCACGAAGCACACGGCGCCTGCCACCGTCAGCGCCCCGTGACTCGCGACGAACGGCTCGGCGCCGATGAACACGGCCGCGAGTAGCATCAGCAGGAATCCCGCCCAGTTGACCGGCAGCACCTGCGCGGAGAAGAGCGAGATGATCAGCGAGATCGCGCCGACCGTGCCCGGGAAGATCATGCCGGGGTTCCACAGCTCGACGACGATCCCGATCAGTCCGATCGACACCATCACGAAGATCACGTTGGGATCGATCAGCAGGTCGAGGATCTGCTGCCAGAGGCTGAGCTCGACGCGCGTCACATCGGCGTTCGCGGTCTCGAGCACGAGGCCCTTCGGCTTCGTCGTGCGCCCGTCGGCCTCGTTCAGCAGCGTCGCGAGGTCGGCCGTGACCAGATCGATCACGTTCTCGTCGAGAGCTTCCTCCGCCGTCCAGCTGTCGCCGGAGCGGACGGCGCGCTCGCCGACGTCGGGGTTTCGGTCGTGGTCGCGCGCGAGGCCGCGCAGCTGGGCGGAGAGCTTCTCGACCGCCTTTTCGCGCAAGTCGTCAGGCAGGTCCTCGCCGCCGCTCCCGACGGGTGTCGACGAGCCGATCGTCGTCTGCGGCGCCATCGCCAGGAGGTCTGCGGCCTCCGCGATGAACGCACCAGCCGAGGTCGCCGAAGCGCCCTCGGGGGAGACGTAGACGATCACGGGTACGCGGGAGGCGAGCTCGGCCTTGACGATGTCCTCCATCGACGAGACAAGCCCACCGGGCGTGTCGAGTAGGATCACGACCGCGTCGTAGCCCTCCTCGTCCGCCCGCTTCAGTTGCTCCCTGACGAAGTCGCGAGTGACCGGGTTGACGTCGTTGTCGAACTCGATCGCGAGGACGCGGGCGGCCGAAGCCGCGGCCGGGGTTGCGAGCGCCGCGGCCGCTGCGAGGAGCAGAAGGGAAAAGCCCCGCACAGCCACGCTTTTCACTCGTAAGGATTCTATACGAAGGTGTCCTCCCAATGGACGGGGAAGAGTGGGTTTGCCACTCTGGACGACGATGCCTTCGAAACTCTTCGCAACCGCTCTCGCTGCGCTCGCGTTTCCCGCGGCTGCTGTCGCAGCTCCGGCCGGCGCGGTGAGCGAGATCCCACTGACCGGTGGGGGACGCGCGGAGGCGAAGTCGACTTTCGACCTCGTCGGTCTGCGCTGGCGAGGTTCGGGGACGGTGCTCTTCAGGACACGCTCGGTCGCCGGGAGCTGGACCTTGTGGCGCAGCGCCGACGCCGAGGACGACAGACCGGACGTGGGAACGGGCGAGGGTCGCTCGACGCGGGCGTGGCGTCTCGGAAACCCGTGGTGGGTCGGTCCCTCCGATCGGATCGAGTATCGAATGCTCGGGGACGTTCGAGGCCTGCGTGCGAGCTTCGTCTCGAGCCCGTCGGTCGCGATCCCTCTTCGGTCGCTCTCGCTCGCGGGATCGCCTGCGGTGGTCCCGCGATCCGCGTGGGGCGCGAACGAGGAGATCACCAAGCCGGCCGGATTCGCGTCGGCCGTTCGCTTCGTCGTCATCCACCATACGGCGGGAACGAACGCCTACACGAGGTCGCAGTCCGCCGCGATCGTCCGCGCGATCCAACTCTTTCACGTTCGCACGAACGGCTGGAACGACGTCGGCTACAACTTTCTGGTCGACCGGTTCGGCCAGGTCTTCGAGGGGCGTGCCGGGGGCGCCGACCGACCCGTGATCGGTGCACACGCGGAAGGCTTCAACACGGGCTCGGTCGGCATCGCGGTCCTCGGGACCTACGGTGACGAGGGCATTTCCGCTGCTGCCCGGGCTGCGATCGAGCGGTTGGTCGCGTGGCGGCTGGACGTCGCCCATGTCGATCCGCTCTCCGCGGTGTCGTCGCTCTCGGGTGGGAACCCGCGCTTCGCCGCCGGCACGGCCGTGCGGCTGCGGGCCGTGTCCGGCCACCGTGACACCGGGTTCACGAGCTGCCCCGGCACCGCGCTGTATGGCCAGCTTCCTGCGATCGCTCGGGCGGGCGCCGGGATCGGCCTGCCGAAGCTCTACGACCCGCTCGTCACCGGAAGCACAGGCGGCCTCGTGCGTTTCACGGCCCGGCTCTCGTCGGCGCGGCCGTGGGCGGTGCGGGTGACCGACGCCGTCGGGGGGCCCGTCGCCTCGGGCGCCGGACAGGGAGCGAACGTCGATTGGACGTGGGACGCGACGTTCGCCGCGCCGGCCGGCTACACGTACGCGATCGAGGCGGGAGCGGACGTGCGGCCCGCGACCGGCACCATCGGCCGGACGGCGACGGCGCTGACGATGACCAGCGCGCAAGCGACGCCGGCGACGTTCACTCCGAACGGCGACAGCCAGGCCGACGCGACGGTGATCAGCTACACGCTCAGCCTCGCGTCGCTGGTGACCGCGACCCTCAGGGATGCATCAGGGGCGACGCTCGCGACGCTGTTCGTCGAGCAGAAGAAGGCGGGGCGACAGTCGTTCAGGTTCACGGCGACCGGCGTCGCGGACGGCCGGTACTCGGTCGTGCTCAACGCGAGGTCGCCGAGTGGCCGCGAGGCGAACGCGATCGTGCCGATCGTCGTCGACCGAACGCTTGCGGCGTTCGCGGTCGCGCCCCCCGTCTACTCGCCGAACGGAGACCAGCGGCTCGACCAGCTCGCGTTCACCTTCGTGCTCACCGCGCCAGCGCACGTGAAGCTTGTGATCGCCGGGGGGGACGTCGTGCACGAGGGCGACCTCGGTGCGGGGCCGCAGGAGGTCCGCTGGGACGGGCGCCTGCGCGACGGGAGACACGCGGCCGTGCTCGAGGCGACGGGGCCGTTCGGCACCCGTTCGCAGACCGCTCGCTTCGCGGCGGACACGAGGAGGCCGGTGCTCGTGCTGCTCTCGAAGGCGCAGCGCCGCTTCTCCGTGAACGAGCAGGTGACCGTAACCGGCACGGTGGGCGGCGTCCGGGTCAGGGCCGTTGTCGGGCCGGGACGCTTCTCGCTCTCGGGGGGCAAGGGGCTGATCGCGGTCACCGCGTGGGACGCCGCAGGCAATCGCACGACGATCCGTCAGCGGTAGCCGCTGACCCACGCGTCGTGCTCGAGCTCGAGGTAATCGAGCAGCGCCGCGAGAAGCTGCGCACGCGGGAGGCGGCGGCCCGTCTCGAGCAGCAGCGAGGTCGCCGGGTGCTGCGCGCGACTCGGCAACTCGGCCGCGGTCTGAAGCACGTTGATGCCGATCCCGAGCACCACCCGTCCTTCGCGCGCCTCGGCCAGGATTCCGGCGACCTTCCGGCCGCCGATCAGCACGTCGTTCGGCCACTTCACCTCGGGGACGACCTCGGCGACCTCGGCAAGGGCCTGGGCGCACGCCCGGCCCGCGACGAGCGAGAGTTCGGCGAGCCTCGCGGTCGGGACGCGGGGGTGGAGCGCGATCGACGCGAGCACGCTCGAGCCCGGCGGCGCGATCCAGTCGCGGCCGAGCCTCCCGCGGCCCGCCGTCTGCTCGTCTGTGGCGGCGAGTGCCCCCTCCGGCGCGTCGTCGGCGAGCAGGCGCTGGGTCGACTCGCAGCGCTCGACGTAGGTGTAGGGCGTGCCGAAGCGGCCCTGGAGGAGCGGGAGCAGGGTCTCGGGGTCGAGCGAGTCGTTCACGAGCCGTAAAGTGTGGCGGATGCAACCGCTTCGCCCCAAGAGCCGTCCAATCAGGCAACCCCTGCGGGCGGGCTCGTCGCTCGCCTACGAGAGGCTGAGCGACCCCATCTTGGTCAAACGCGCGAAGGACGGCGACCGGCAGGCGCTCGAGGCCCTGTGCGCCCGCCACCAGCCGGCAGTCGAGAAGATCGCGCGGCGGATCCTTCGTGATCCCGAGGACGCTCGCGACGCTGCGCAGGAGTCGTTGGCGAAGGTCTGCTCGCGGATTCGGCAGTTCCGCGGCGAGTCGCAGTTCGCGACGTGGCTGCACCGGCTCGTCGTGAACACCTGCCGGAACGCGCTCGCGCGCCGCCGCTTTTGGGAGGAGCTGCCTGCTGACCTGACCGCAGCCCCGACGGGTGACGTGGGCGATCGCGACGAGCTGCGGGCGTGCCTGCTCGAGCTGCCGCCGGCCCAGGCGCGCGTCGTCGTCTTGAAGGACGCGCTCGGCTACTCCTTCGAGGAGATCGCGGCCGCGAGTGGGATGCCGGTCGGCACGGCGAAGTGCTACGCGCACCGCGCGCGAAACAGTCTGCGTGAGCGGCTCGAGGAGCGCGTGGCGTGAACGCGCCGTTCGGGAAGGCACAGATCGAGGAGATCCTCCCCCACCGCGACCCGTTCCTCCTGCTCGACGAGGTGCTTGAGCTCGAGCCCGGCTCGCGCGTCGTCGCGCGCAAGGTCGTAACGGACGAAGACTGCGCCGGACACTTTCCCGGCAACCCGATCATGCCGGGCGTGAAGATGGTCGAGGCGCTTGCCCAGGCGGGTGCGGTCGCCGTGCTCGTGCAGGAGGAGAACCGCGGCAAGCTCGCGCTCTTCGCCGGGATCGACGACGTTCGCTTCAAGCGCGTCGTCCGCCCCGGGGAGGAACTGACGCTCGAGTGCCTGCTCGAGCAGGTGCGCGGCCCGATCGGGCGCGGGAAGGCGAAGGCGACCGTCAACGGCGAGCTCGCCGTTCGCGGGACGCTGACGTTCGCGGTGGAGCAGTGATCGGCAAGGCGAACGGCGCGCGAATCGGGATCACGGGTCTCGGCGTGAACGTGCCGGCCAAGGTGGTGACCAACGACGACCTGGCGAAGTTCGTCGACACCTCCGACGAGTGGATCATCGAGCGAACCGGCATCCGCGAGCGCCGTTTCGCGACGCAGGACGAGGCGTTGACCGACATCGCGCGGCCCGCGTGTCTCCAGGCGCTTGCGAGCGCCGGAGTCGAGGCGTCGTCGATCGACCTCGTGCTCTGCGCGACGGTGACGCCGGACATGATGTTCCCGACCTCGTCTGCGCTGCTCGCCGACCAGCTCGGGATGCCGGACGCCGCGGCGTACGACCTGCTCGCCGGGTGTACCGGCTTCGTCTACGCCATCGCGCAGGCCTACGGCATGCTCGCGTCCGGGTTGTCCCGCCGCGCGCTCGTGGTCGGCGCCGACGTCCTCTCGAAGCTCCTCGACTTCGACGATCGCTCGACGCTCGTGCTCTTCGGAGACGGTGCGGGCGCTGTCGTGATGGAGCCGGTGAAGAAGGGCGGGTTCCTCGGCTTCGAGCTGGGCGCCGACGGTGGGGGTGGCGAGAGCCTCTGGCTTCCGGGCAGCGGCTCGCGGCACTTCGAGAACCCCGAGTCGTTCGTGAAGATGAACGGGCGCGAGGTGTACAAGTTCGCGACGCGCGTGCTCGTCTCGTCTGCGCAGAAGCTGCTCGACGAGGTCGGGATGACCGTCGACGACGTCGACGTGTACGTACCGCATCAGGCGAACATCCGGATCATCGACCACGCGGCCAGGAAGCTCGGCTTCCCCCCGGAAAAGGTCGTGGTGAACGTGCAGAAGTACGGGAACACCTCGTCGGGGTCGATCCCGCTGGCGCTCGCCGACGCCGCGACGGACGGAAGGTTGAAGCCGGGGGCGAAGGTCTTGATGACGGGAATGGGGGCCGGCCTCACTTGGGGCTCGGGTCTGATCGAATGGACGGAGGAGATGGCTGCATGAGCAAGGTCGCGTTCATGTTTCCGGGCCAGGGCTCGTTCGAGGCGGGAATGGGTCGCGACGTCGCGTTCGCCGTTCCCGAGGCCATGGCGGTCTTCGACGACGGCAGCGCCGCGTCCGGGCTCGACCTGAAACAGCTCTGCTTCGAGGGGACCGCGGAGCAGCTCGTCGAGACCGAGCTGCAGCAGCCTGCACTCGTCGCGACGTCGCTTGCCCTGAACGCCGCGCTTCGCGCGCGCGGGATCAACCCGGACTTCGTCGTCGGCCACTCGGTCGGCGAGTTCGCCGCGCTCTCTGCCGCCGAGTCGATCTCACCGGCGCAGGCGATCGCGCTCGTCCGCGAGCGCGGGCTCGCGATGGCGGCGGCCGCACGGGAGCGGCCCGGCTCGATGGCGGCAATCCTCGGGCTCGCCGACGAGGTTGTCGAGTCGCTCTGCCGGAAGATCGTCGGCGTCTGGCCTGCGAACTACAACTGCCCCGGGCAGATCGTCATCTCGGGCGAGGACGACGCCGTCGGGGAGTGCTGCACCGAGGCTGAGAGGGAGGGTGCGCGGCGCGCGGTGCGACTGCGTGTCTCCGGCGCGTTCCACTCGCCGCTCGTCGCGCGCGCGGCCGACCGGCTGCGGCCGGCCGTGGAGCGCATCCACTTCGCCGATCCGCGCGCGGCGTTCATGTCGACCGTGACCGCG
>JACCTU010000129.1 GCA_013812235.1 Actinomycetota bacterium
CGCGGTACGCAGCGGTCGCAGCGTCGGCGTCCTCGACGACCAGGAGCTCGCGGCCCGGCTCGAACCACGTCTCGATCCCCTCGTGCGGGTTCGAGACGATCGCAGCGCCCGCCATCGCGAGCTCGAACGGGCGCGCGGTCGACGACGCCCGCACGGTCGCGTGCGCGCGGCGCGTCACGTTGAGCGCGACGCGCGACGCCGAGATCGCGCGGTTGAACGCGTTGAACGGGATCACGCCGAGCGAGCGCGCGCGGCCGACGTCGCCCTGGAAGTCCTCCCCGCCGAGGGCGAAGTCGACCTCGGGCAGGCGACGAGACGGCTCGCCGACGAGCTCGCGCATCCACTCGCGGCGGAACTTGTCCCCGTAGCCGTAGAAGAAGACGTCGTGCTCCTTCTCGACCGGGAGCGGCTTGAAGAGCTCGGGGTCCGCAGCCCAGAAAAGCGCCTCGGCGCGGCGCGCGCCGAGCTCGCGCAGCCGGCCGAGCCCGCCCTCCGAGTTCGAGACGACGAGGTCGTACTCGCCCGGGTCGGCGCCGTAGTAGTAGTTGAAGCCGGTGTCCATGCCGCCGAACTCGGGCAGGCTCATCGGGACGTCGCCGTCGTAGAAGACGACGGGCACGCCGAAGCGCTCGCGAAGCGCCGTCGGGATCCCGCGCAGGTGCGCCATCGGCACGGTGAAGACGAGCACCGCGTCGACGTCGCCCTCGCGCTCGAGGATCCGCTCGACGTGCCGTTGCCAGCGCGGCGTGACCCAGCGCCAGACGACCTCGCGCACGAGCCTGTCCGTGTCGCCCGGGTCGGACTCCGCGCGGCGGAGATACCGGTCGCCCTTGAGGCGCGCCCACGCGTCGCGCGCGCGGGCGAAGCTCTCGCCCTCGAGGTAGGCCGGGTTCGGCGCGGTCCGCCACCACGGGGACTCGACCGGTCGTCCGCGGTAGGGCGTGACGATCAGGTCGACGCCGACCTCGTAGAGGCCCTTCCAGAGCTGCCACCACGCAGGCGTGCAGCCGTAGCGGAAGTCGAGGTCGATCGCCGAGGCGACCGCGAGGATCTTCGGGGCCTTCACCGCGCCCGATTTTGCCCGAGTCAGCGGCTGCGGCCCGTAAAGACTTTGGTCACGTAGGGGAACTCGAACGTCCCGGGAGGAGCGAGCGTTCGGACGCGCTCGAGCAGCTCGGCCCGCTCGTGCTCGGGCAGCCGCGCGACGAAGCTGACCGAGGCGGCGCGGGCCGCGAGCCCGTCGGCGTCCATCAGCTGCACGTGCGGGAACGTGCGCTCCGCGACGTCCGTGAAGAGCGGGGAGGCGAGCGGTTCGTTGCCAGGATGGCCGCCGACTGGATAGTCGTCCCCCTTGTACGGCCTGATCGCCTCCGCGTACGACTGGTGCAGCGGGTGCGTCTCGTCGCGCACGTTCCAGACGAGCGCGACGCCACCGCGCGGGCGGAGGACCCGCTTCAGCTCGGGCAGGGCACGCTCGGGATCGAACCAGTGAAACGCCTGCGCTGCGGTGACGGCGTCGGCGCTCCCGTCGTCGAGCGGGATCGACTCGGCCGTCCCCTCGAGCGCCTCCGCGCCGACGGTGCGCTCGAAGATCTCCCGCATCTCGGCGATCGGCTCGACGCCCGTCACCCGCAGACCCCGGGCGACGAGCTGCCGCGCGAACTTGCCCGTGCCCGCGCCGACGTCCACGACGTGCGCGCCCGGCTCGAGCCCGAGCGCCTCCACGATGTGGTCGAGCGCGTCGGACGGATAGTCAGGGCGCGCCCGCTCGTAGACCTCGGCCGCGGTCTCGAACCCGCGCGCAGTGGGGTGGATGGTCAGTACGCGCCCTTCCGTCCGAAGACCGCGGGGATCGTCTTCAGCAGGATCGTCACGTCGAGCCAGATCGACCAGTTCTCCAGGTAGTAGAAGTCGAGCCGCACCAGATCGTCGAACGTGAGCTCCGAGCGGCCGGAGATCTGCCAGAGGCCGGTGATCCCCGGGAGCACGAGGTAGCGCTTGCGGTGCCACGGCTCGAGCTTGTGGTAGTCGCGGATCGGCAGCGGGCGCGGGCCGACGAGGCTCATCTCGCCGCGCAGCACGTTCAGTGCCTGCGGCACCTCGTCGAAAGAGAGTGCGCGAAGGAGCGCACCGACGCGCGTCACCCGAGGGTCGTC
>JACCTU010000175.1 GCA_013812235.1 Actinomycetota bacterium
CTCGGCTGGCCGGCGACGCGCCTGGGCGGCGCCGCAGGCACGCTCGCGCGCGACAACGCCCGCAGAAACCCTCAGCGAACGGCCTCGACAGCAGCAGCGCTGATGATCGGACTCGCGCTGGTGACACTCGTTGCGGTGCTCGCGGCCGGGATCACGACGACGTTTCGTGGCGCCGTCGAGGACCTTTGGGAGGATGCGGACTACGCGCTGACTTCGCAGAACAACTTCACGCCGATACCCGCTTCCGTCGCCGAACGGGTCGCGGAACTCCCAGGCGTGATCGGGGTGGGCAACGTCCGGACGGGCGACGCACAGGCCTTCGGAGAAGAGTTCTTCGCGACGGCGGTCAACCCGGTGACGAGCACCATCTTCAACATGACGTGGACAGAGGGATCCAACGAGGTTCTCGCCGCGCTCGGCGATGATGGCGCGTTCGTCGACGACGGCTACGCCGCTGATCACAACCTGCGGATCGGCTCACCGGTCGCCGTGACGTTCGCGAACGGTGAGAAGGGCTCGTACCGAATCGAGGGCATCTTCGACCCACCCCCCGGTGGCTCGCCGTTCGGGCCGATCACGGTCTCGGCCGCCGAATGGGACAGCCACAACGCGAACCCGAGAAACCTCTATTCGTTCGTGCGGATGGAAGGTGGCCAGACGGCCGAGAACGAAGCGAGGCTGACCGAGGCGCTGAAAGAGTTCCCGAACGCCAAGGCGGCGACGCGGGAGAAGTTCATCGACAATCAGATCTCCGGGCTGAACACGGTTCTGAACATCCTCTACGTCTTGCTCGCGCTTTCGGTTGTCGTGTCGCTCTTCGGGATCATCAACACGCTCGTGCTGACGGTGTTCGAGCGCACGCGTGAGATCGGGATGCTTCGCGCGATCGGCATGACTCGAAGGCAGGTACGGCGGATGATCCGCCACGAGAGCGTGATCACCGCGCTGATCGGCGGCGTGCTCGGGATCCTGCTGGGCGTCGTGCTCGGCGCGTTGCTCGTGGCGCGCATCGACTTCATCGACTTCACGCTCCCGGTCGGATCGCTGATCGTGTTCACGATCGCCACGATCGTCGTCGGGATCATCGCCGCCGTCTTCCCGGCGCGGCGGGCGGCTCGGCTGAACGTGCTCGAAGCGCTTCAGTACGAGTAGCCCTGGTCGCGCCGGAACGGGTACCCGGCCCACCACAGCTCGGCCGGCTCGCCGTCTTCGCCGCGAACGACGCGGAGCACCTCGCCCTCCTCGTGGCCCTGCGCAGAGCGGAAGCGGTCGGGCCCCTCCTCGACGAACACCGCGTCGTCGCTTTCGAGCCGACCCGTCCAGCGGAAGCGATGCTCGACGCCCTCCGACCACCACGAGCCGAGGATCCCCTCGACGTCCGCGGGCGCGCGCTCGTCGTCGCGCCTGCGGCCTGGAGGAACGAGCGACGCGGCCAGCGCGCGAAGGCCCGCAGGCTGCGTCGCGTTCGTCAGCACGGCGGCGCCGGCCTTCGCGTCGCGGTCGTAGAGCAGCACCGAGCGGAAGCCGACTGTCGCGCCCTCGTGCCCCCAGAGCTCGCGGCCCTCGACGCGCACGCACTCGACCCCGAGCCCGAACGCCTCGTCCCAGCCGGCGTGGGCGTAGGGGCGGTGGAGCTCGTCCAGGCCGAGCAGGTGCGCGCCCCAGCGGGCGACGTCGCCGGCCGTGCTCCAGAGCCCGCCCGACGCGCTCGCTCCACCCTTCACGAGCGTCCGCTCAAGGCGCTGGTGGAGGAACCCGCGCGCGTGGGGCTCCTCGGGCTCCCACGTCGTCCGGCGAAGGCCGTGCGGTTCCAGGAGCAAGACCCGGATCGCCTCCTCGATCGGCTTGCCAGCCCGTTCCGCGACGAGCTCGCCGAGCACGAGGTAGGCGAGGTTCGAGTAATGGAACCGGCCAGGCGGCAGCACGCGCTCAGCCTCGTCGAGTCGCGCGACGATCTCTTCGCGCGCGGGGAACTCGAGCGTCGCCCACCACTCGCCGGGCAACTCGCGCTGGAGACCCGACGTGTGCGAGAGCAGCTGCCTCGGCGTCCCGAACCGCAGCGGCTCGTCGAGGTCGACGCGCAACTCGAGCAGCGCGGCAGCGACGAAGGTCTTCGTGATCGACGCGATCGCGTACTGCGTGTCCGGCCGCGCGTCGCCGGCGGTCTGCGCCCAGGTGACCTCGCCGTCCTCGAATACCGCGACGGAGATGCTCGGGAGACCGTGCTCCTCGAGCGCGCGCTCGAGGACGTCAGGCTTCGACAAGCACGCCGAGCGCGCGTGGGATCAGGTCGATCGCGCGCTCGATGTCCTCGTCCGAGACGTCGAGGTGGGTGACCGCGCGCAGCGTCGTCGGATGCACGGTCGCAGACAGGCCGACGCCGTGCTCCTTCAACCGCGCGAGCGCCTCCCACTTCGTCAGTCCGCAAGGATCGACGTCGAGCTGCACGAAGTTCGTCTCGACTGCGTCGAGGTCGACCGCGACCCCGGCCGCCGCGAGGCCTTCCGCGAGGCGGCGCGCCCGTGCGTGGTCCTCGGCGAGCCGATCGAGGTGGTGGTCGAGCGCGTAGACGCCCGCAGCCGCCACGATCCCGGCCTGCCGCATGGCGCCTCCGAACAGGTGCTTCGCGCGCCGCGCTTTCACCATCAGTTCCTCCGAGCCGGCGACGATCGCTCCGAGCGGGCA
>JACCTU010000181.1 GCA_013812235.1 Actinomycetota bacterium
TCGACTGGTCGCCCCGGTTCTCGAACGCGGAGACGCTGATCGCCGCGTACGACTGGTACGAGGCCAACCGCGGCGAATTCGCTCGCGGCCCAGGACTCACCCACCGCGTGCCGTGGAACCAACGCGCGCTCGGACTCGTGAAGCGGCTCTCGTAGCTCGCGCGGGCTCGCGCGGGCCATCCGACTAGGATCGGCCCCCGTGGCTCGACGGTGGCTTCCCCGCGATCCGGTGACCGTCGCCGCGGCGGCTTTGACGATCGCAGCGGCAGCCGGGATGTCGTGGGCGGCCTTGTACCGGCACCAGCGGTTCGGAAGCAACGCGTACGACCTCGGGATCTTCGATCAGGCCGTCTGGGGCTACAGCCGCTTCGAGTGGATCCCGAACACGGTGCTCCGCCTACCGCACACAATGGGCGACCACTTCCACCCGATCCTCGTCGTACTCGCGCCGCTCTACTGGGTCTGGGACGACGCGCGCGTGCTGCTCGTCGCGCAGGCGGCGCTGCTCGCAGGCGCGGGCATCCCGATCTTTCTCTGGGCGCGCGAGAAACTCGACGGCCTGCCGGCACTCGCATTTCTCGGCTCGTATCTCGCCTTCTGGGCAGTCCTCGGCGGGAGCATCTTCGACTTCCACGAGCTCGCATTCGCGGCGCCGATCGTCTCCGCCGCGATCTACGCCGCACTGACGCGGCGAACGATCCTGCTCTGGGTCTGCGCCGTCCTCGGCCTCCTGACTCGGGAGGACGTGGCCCTCACCTTCGTCGGACTCGCGGTCTTCATCGCGCTCGTTCAGCGACGCTGGCAGCTGGGGGTTGCGCTGGCGACGCTGGGAGCGGCCTGGTTCGTGGTCGCGTACAAGGTCGTGATCCCGGCATTGGCCGGGCGCGACTACGCGCACTGGGCGTACTCCCGACTCGGCGCGGACCCGGCGAGCGCTCTCATGCACGTGGTCACCAACCCAATCGACAGCATCAGGACGTTCCTGACGCCACGCGACAAGCAGATCGCGCTCGCAAACCTGTTCGCACCATGGCTCGGGCTGCCGCTGCTTTCACCTCTGGTGCTCGTGATGCTGCCGACGCTCGCCGCGCGCTTCCTCTCGGACAAGCCCTCGCACTGGGCGCCGCAGGGGTTCCACTACTCGCTGATGCTCGCGCCGATCATCGCCTTCGCGGCCGTCGACACGACCCGGCGAGTCGCCGAGCGACTGGACGGGCGTGCACGGACGTTTGTCCCGCTCGCGCTTGCGCTGCTCACCGTTGCGGCGGGTCTGCATTTCAGCTTCGTCAGGATCAAGCCGCTCGACGAGCTCCACCGGTACACCCCGCCCGAGCGGGTCGCCGACATCGAGGCCTGCCTCGAGATCGTGCCGCCGGATTCCTCGGTCGCGGCGACGAGCGCACTCGTTCCCCACCTGACGCACCGCCGCTCCGTCTTCGTCCTCGACGATCGCCCCGTTCCTCGGACGCGGTTCCTCGCGATCGACGCCTCCACCTGGACGTTCCCGCTCGACCAGCGCGACCTCGGTCGCCTCGTTCGGCGATCGATCGACCGCGGCTATGGCATCCGTTGCTCTCGCGGGAGCACCGTCGTGCTTGAGCAGGGCGCGCCCAGCGGCGCGCTCTCCCCGGAGCTCCGGCGCCTGTTCGAAGCGGGCTAGCCAGCCGTTGTCCGCGTCGCCCGAATGACGAGTGCGCTCGTCAACACGAGCGACACGACGAAGAGGAGTGCCGCGGCGACCGGCCACGTGTAGTCGTACCGCGGCAGCGCGAACGGGTACACGAAGGCGTTTCCGACGCTCGCCGCCGCGGCGGCGATCCCGAGCGCGAGCTGCTCACGCCGGGCACGAACGACTAGCGCTCCGGCGACCGCCCATGCGACGAAGACGACGACGATGAACTGCGGGCTGAAGATGCGGTTCGTGAGGAGGAATGCGGCGGGGGCGAGCACGGCGATCGCCACGGCAGCGCGAACGTGCGTCGCCCTTGCCGCGAGAACGATGAGGCCCACCACGACGGCGACCTGTACCAGCACCGCGGCCACGTTCGCCCAGCTCGGGGCGCCGGCCGAGAACGAGATGTGCGTGCGTACCCGAGCGAGCCCCACGGCGCGAAGGGGCAGGTACCAGAGCGACTCGGGAGTGATCGAGCGACCCGTCTGACGCTCGTACGCGGCGAGCGCGTCGTCGTCCCAGAGGACCAGCGCCAGGTGGACTCCGGCGACGATGGCGAGGAACGCCCCACCGAAGGCGGCTGCGAGGCGGAGGCGCCCACGGGCCACCAGCCACGCGACGAGCGCGACGGCCGCGAGCCCGGGCGTCCACTTGACGAGCGCCCCCGCCGCGAGCGCAACGCCCGACAGGGTCCAGCGACCGCGGAGGGCCAGCAGCGCGCCGAGTGCGAGCAGCGCGGCGGGTG
>JACCTU010000073.1 GCA_013812235.1 Actinomycetota bacterium
GGGCCGTACCGCGCGGGAACCTCCGTGGCTGCGGACGCGCCGAGACCGCCCTCGCACGGCCACACGCGCGTGACGACCGCGCACGACCTCGGCCGGCTGCTGTACGCGTTCCAGGCCGCGGCGGCCGGCAACCGTTACGTCGCGCGAAGGACAGGCCTGGCGCGAACGGAGGCGCGCCGCGGGATCGCGCTGCTCGTGCACTCGGCGCGCGGTGGGCTGCTCGAGCCGTTCTTCTCCGCGCCGGTCGCGCACAAGGAGGGGTGGATCTCCGACCTCCGCGCGAGCGCGGCGATTGTCTACGGGCGCACGCCGAAGATCGTCGTCGTGCTCGCGTACCGTCCCGACATCACCGAAGCGGAGGCCCGTGCGCTCGGCCGCCGCGTCGCCGCCTTGACTCTCGATTGAGGAGGAACTGATGGCTGAACCGCGGGCCGGGAGCGAGATCGACCACCGGCAGCTCGGCGTCGACCTCTACAACGCCACGTGGACGCTGCTCGACAAGGGGAGCCGCACGCCTGCGGACGACGACGCGATGCTGAACGCGACGCACGCGTCGGCGTACCACTGGAGCCACGCGGCCGGCGCGTGCCCCGAGCACGTCGCGCGGGGACAGTGGCAGATCTCGCGCGTTAACGCCGTGCTCGGGCGCGGTGATGCGGCGGTGTACCACGCGCGGCGCTGTCTCGAGCACTGCAGCGAGAACGGGATCGGCGACTGGGACCTCGCGAGCGCCTACGAAGCGCTCGCGCGCGCGCACCGGGTGGCGGGGAACGACGCGGAGTACCGCCGCAACTTGGAGCTCGGCCGCGAAGCGCTCGCGCAGATCGCCGACGAGGAGGATCGCAAGCACATCGCCGAGGATCTCGACGAGCTGACCTAGGCGGTCGTGCAGGCCGTGACGGCGGCGCGGAGCTTCTCGAGCGACGCCTCGTCCGGCTCGCGGTTCTCCTTCAGTGCGACGTCCGCCCGCTCGAACTCCTCGTAGGGCATCGCCTCCTGCAGGCGCTCGACCACGCAGCGGCACTGGCGCTCGGACGTGTTCGGCTGCGCGCGGCACTCCTGCACGAACGCGTCGATCGACTCCTGCGGGTAGTCGCTCCCGCCGCCCCCGCCGCAGCCGGCGAGGCCGACGACGGCGAACGCGAGGGCAGCCACGCTACGCAAGCAGGCGCTCGAAGCGCTCGGCGTCCTCGAACGGCCCGATCACCGCGAGATTGAGCGCGTTCCGGCCGATGACGTCCTGTGCCACGCGCTGCAGGTCTTCGACGGTGACGGCGTTGAGGCCCTCGAGCACCTCGCTCGGCTCGGTCGCGCGCCCCTCGAGCACCTCGCGCCGGAGCCCGTACATGATCGTTCCGTGCGGGCTCTCGAGCTGCAGCACGAAGCGGCCCTTCGCGAAGTTCCGCGCCTTCTCGAGCTCGTCGTCCGGCACCGGCTCCTCCGCGATCCGCCGTAGCTCGCGCACGATCGTCTCGATTGCCTCGTCGATCCTGTTGATGTCGACCCCGGCCTGCGAGAACAGTGAACCGGCGTCGGTGTAGCTGTTGTTGACGCCGAACACGTAGTAGGCGAGTCCGCGCCGCTCTCGCACCTCGGTGAACAACCGCGACGACATCCCACCGCCGAGTACCGTCGAGAGGAGTTGTAGCGCGTAGCGGTCCTGGTGGACGATCGGGTAGCTGCGCACGCCGAGCGACACGTGCGCTTGGTCGGACGCCTTGGTGTGTACGACGACGTGTGGGCCGCCGTTCGCCTCGAGCCGAACCGGGTCCGGTCCAGGCATTTCGCCGGGCGGGAACTCCGACACGAGCTCCTCGAGCGTTGCGAGCAGGCTCGGGTCGAACTTCCCGCCCACCCCGACGACGAGCCGCGTCGGCTGGTACCAGCGGTCGAGGTACTCGAGGAAGGTCTCGCGGGTCGCGCCGCGGACGGTGTCCTTGCGGCCGATGATGTCCCAACCGAGCGGCTGGTCGCCGTAGAGGAGTTGCTCGTAGAGTCCGCCGAGGTAGTCGCGCGGCGTGTCGAAGTACATGTTCATCTCCTCCACGATCACGCCCTTCTCGCGCTCGATCTCCTCCAGCTCGA
>JACCTU010000229.1 GCA_013812235.1 Actinomycetota bacterium
GGGAGCGGCCGGAGCCTATCGAGGCTGGAGCCCGACGAGCCGGAACGCGACCACCGGGTCGCGCTTCCCTTTCGCCTCGATCGGCGGCATCGCCTCGACCTCCGCGTCGTCTCCGAGTGCCTCCCGCGTTGCGGCGGCGATCACGACCTCGCCGGGCCGCGGGAGGGGTGCTGCTCCCAGCGCACGTCGAGCGACGGGTAGCCGAGCAGGAGCGCGAGCCCGGCGAGCGGCAGCGCGATCGCAAAGATCCAAAGGAACGCGCGGATGCCGCGAATCTACTCCGGGAGGAAGGCCCGGTACGGGCGCGAACTCCGGCCCATGGCCGTCCTCCTGCTGCTCGCGGCGATCGGCGCCGACGCGCTCGGCGCCCAGGGCGCGGCCTTCTACCTGCTCCTGGCCGCGGTCGTCGTGACCGCACACGCCGCGCTCGAGGCCTACGGACGTCTCGTCGAGCTGCCGGGAACCGCGCCGACGCTCGGCGCCGCGCGGCTCAACGCGGCCCTCGGGGTGCTGGCGCTCTCGCTCGTGCTCGTCGCCGCCGCGGTGCATGCGCACGGCGCGGTGCCGCCGGTCGGGATCTCCGCCGCGGTCGCCTCGCTCGCCCTGCTCGGCCTGCAGGGCGCCGTCAAGCTCGTCGCCCGCTAGAGAGGCAAGGACCTCGCGGCCTTCTCGGCGAGGTCGATCAGCGGCTGGACGAAGACGAACGACGCGAACACGACGCCGAGCGACAGCGCGACCGAGATCGACAGCAGCGCGTCGCGCGGGGGCGACCCGCCGACCGGCGCAAGGCGGAGCTCTATCTCCGTCCGCATGTAGAGCGCGCGGATGATCGCGAGGTAGTAGTAGACGCTGACCGCGGTCGCGATCACGCCGACGATCACGAGCCAGGTCCAGTCGGCATCGACGGCAGCGGAGAACGCATAGAGCTTCCCCGTGAACATGCCGCCAGGGGGCAACCCGATGAACGCGAACGCGAAGAGCGCGAGCGCGAAGCCGAGGAACGGGCGCTCCCAGCCCATGCCGCCGAGGTTGTCGAGCGTCACCGGTTGGCCAAGCTCGCGCTCGCGCGCCGCGACTACGGCGAAGGCGCCGAGCGACGCAGCTCCATATGGAATCAAGTAGTAGAGAAGCGCCTTCGCGCCGAGCTCGTTCCCTGCGGCGATCGGGATCAGCATGAAGCCGGCGTGGGAGACGGACGAGTATGCGAGCAGCCGCTTGACGTTCCGCTGCACGAGCGCGGCGAGGTTGCCGATCGCGAGCGACGCGACCGCGAGCGCCGCGACAGCCGCCGTCCAGAGGTCCTCCTGCGCGGGAAACGCCGTGTTGAGGACGCGCAGCGTGACGACCAGCGCGGCGACCTTCGTCGCGGCCGACATGAACGCGGTCACGGGCGTCGGCGAGCCCTGGTAGACGTCGGGCGTCCACATGTGGAACGGCGCGGCGGACGCCTTGAAGCCGAGCCCGGTCAGCACCATCGCGAGCCCGACGACCAGCATCCGTTCGTCGTGCAGTCCCTCGCCCACCCGACCGATTCCTTCCAGGTCGAGGTGGCCGGTCGCACCGAAGACGAGCGCGAATCCGAACAGGAGCACCGCCGAACCGAAGCTGCCGACGATCAGGTATTTCAGCCCCGACTCGAGCGAGGTCTCGAGGTCGATGTCGATCGCGCAGAGCACGTAGAGGCTGATCGAGAACCACTCGAGCCCGAGAAAGAGCGTGACGAGGCTCGACGCGGAGACCATGAACATCATGCCGGCGGCCGCGGTCGCGATCAGCGCGAAGTACTCGCCGACGTGCTCCTGCTTCGGGTTGTCGGAGTACGCGATCCCGACCGTCAGCAGCCCGGCGCCGGCGACGATCATCTGCGCGAGCGCGGCAAGGCGGTCACGCCGCGCGGCGTCGGCGACGATCCCGCGCGCGTCGGGGCTCTTCCAGTAGACGTACGCCGCGAGCGCGAGCGCGACGACGAACCCGGCTGCGACGAAGAACGCGGCGACGGCCCTGCGCCAGCCCTCCGGCAGCAGCACGGATAGGAGCAGCGCGAACGCGGCCGCGGCGAGCGGCGCGAGGGTCGGTGAGAGCGCGAGCCAGTCGATCGACGGGGTCGGGATCACCTGAACTGCCCCTCCACTGCGCGCGCCGCGTCGTCGCCGGGGAACGCGCGCTCGCTGACCGCCGCCGGCCAGGCGGAGAGCGCGAGCACGCACGCGAGGAGCGGCACGAGGATCGCGAGCTCTGCCGGGCGGAGGTCGAGCGCCGCGTCGTTCACCGCCGAGCCGGGCGACTGGTGCAGCACGGCCGAGATCAGCCGCAGCATGTACATCGCCGCGAGCACGACCGCCACCGCCCCGACGACCGCCCAGCCCCACCCCGTGTCGAAGACGCCGAGCAGGATCAGAAACTCGCCGGCGAACGCGGCCGACCCCGGGACCGCGAGCGCGATCACGCCCGTCGCCATCAGCATCGTCGCGAGTGCGGGCCGGCCGCGGGCCATCCCGCCGAGCAGCGCGAACTGACCGGTCGAGGTGCGCCGCTCGATCCCGCCGGCGAGCAGGAAGAGCGTCGTCGAGACGAGGCCGTGCACGACCATCTGCAAGACGGCCCCGTCGAAGCCCTGGTCGTTCAGCGCGAACAAACCGAACGTGATCAGCCCCAGCTGCGCGAGCGACGAGTACGCGATCACTCCGCGGACGTCCGGCGCGCGGAACGCGAGCAGCGATCCGTACACGAGCCCGACTCCGGCGAGCACGAGCAGCGGCACCTGGAAGTTGTGGGCGGGTTCGGGGAACTTCGCGATCGCGATGCGGAGCAGCCCGTACGCCCCGACTTTCGAGATCACGCCGGAGAGCAGCGCGGCCACCTCCGGAGGAGACTCGCGGTAGGCGAGGGGGAGCCACCCGTGGAACGGGAAGACCGGCGCCTTGACGACGAACGCGGCGAGGAAGCCGAGAAAGATCCACGCGCTGTCGCTCGTCCCGGAGTCGATCAGGTCGAACGTGCCTTCGCGCAGCCCGAAGACGACGATCGCCGCGAGCATCAGGAGCGAGCCGGCCATCGTGTAGATCACGAACGTGAGCGTCGCCCGCGTGCGCCCGGCGCCGCCCCAGACGCCGATCAGGACGTAGAGCGGGATCAGCATCGCCTCGAAGAACGCGTAGAAGAGCACGAGGTCCTGCGCGACGAACACGCCGACGACCGCGCCGACGAGGAACAGCATCAACCCGAAGTACGCGCGCGGCCTGTCGCGTCCGGCCCACCACGCGTAGGCGATCGCCGCTGCGCTCGCGACAACCGTGAGGCCGACCAGCCAGAACGAGAACCCGTAGAGGCCGACGTGGTACGAGACCCCGAGATCGCTGAACCACGCGTGCCGCTGCTCGCCCTGGATCCCCGCCTGGAAGTCGAAGCCGGAGACCGAGACGATCCAGAGGCCGACCTCGACGAGCGCGATCAGCGTCGCGATGGAGCCGGCCCAGAGGCGAGGCCAGGGAAGCAGCCAGAGCAGGAGCGCGCCGGCGATCGGCAGGAAGACCAGCGTCGTCGTCAGCCAGCCGCTCATCGAAGCGCCACGAAGAGGACGGCGAGGACCGCCAAGCCTGCGGTCAGCGCGAGCGCATAGCTCCGCAGGTAGCCGGTCTGGACGATCGTCGCGGCTCGGCCCGCCTCACGGACGGACGCCGCAGCCGCGTCGATCGAGCCCTCGACGAGCGGCTCCTCGACGCCGCGCCGAAGCGCGTTCGCGACGGCAACCGCCGGGCGATAGAAGAGCGCGTCGTAGAGCTCGTCGAAGTAGAGCTTGTGCTCGAGCAGGCGCCTGGCGGCGTGCATGCTCGGGACGGCGACGCTCCGCTCCCCGTAGAAGAGCCAGGCGAGGTAGATCCCGCCGAGGCCGACGGCCATCGCGGCCACCGAGGTGAGCCAGTCCTGCAGGACGCTCGGCTCGACGAGCGGCTCGGCCACCGGGTGCAGCCAGTCCGAGAGCGGGTGCCAGATCCCCGCGAGCTGGATCCAGCCGCCGACGACGGAGAGCACGGCGAGCGCCGCGACCGCGGCGTACATCGAGAACAGCGCCTCCCCGTGACTCGTGTCGTGCAGGTGCTCGCGCACGTACGCCGATCGGTCGCCTCGCCAGACGAGGAAGATCATCCGGAACGTGTAAAGCCCGGTGAGAAACACGCCGAGCAGCCCTGCCACGAACAAGACTTGCCCGTAGCGTCCGCTCGCCAGAGCGGACGCAAGGATCGAGTCCTTCGACCAGAAGCCCGCGAACGGGAAGATCCCCGCGAGCGCGAGCGAGCCGATCAGCATGAACCAGTACGTGCGCGGGAGCGCGCCGCGCAGGCCGCCCATCTTGCGGATGTCCTGTTCACCCGCGAGCGCGTGGATCACGATGCCGGCCGCGAGGAAGAGCAGCGCCTTGAAGAAGGCGTGCGTCATCAGGTGGAACATCGCGTTTCCGTACGCCGCAACTCCGGCGGCGAGGAACATGTAGCCGATCTGCGACATCGTCGAGTATGCGATCACGCGCTTGATGTCGGTCTGCACGAGCGCGATCAGCCCCGCGACGAGGAGCGTCACCGCGCCGATCCCGGCGGCGAGGTGTTGCACGAACTCGGCGGCCTCGAAGATCGGGTGCAGCCGGACGAGCAGGTAGACGCCCGCCGTCACCATCGTCGCGGCGTGGATGAGCGCGCTGACCGGCGTCGGGCCCTCCATCGCGTCGGGCAGCCACGTCTGCAGCGGCAACTGCGCCGACTTCGCGACGGCGCCGCCCAGCAGCCCGAGCGCGGCGAGCGTGACCACCGTGCTCGAGAGCCCGTCCACGCGCTCGAACACGCCCGCGAAGTCGACGACGCCGGTCTGCCAGAACAGCAGGAAGATCGCGAGCACCATCGTTGCGTCGCCGACCGCGTTCATCACGAAGGCCTTCTTCGCCGCCGCGACCGCGGACGGCCGGTCGTGGTGGAAGCCGATCAGCAGGTACGACGCCAGGCCGACGAGGCCCCAGCCCGCGAGCAGGAGGACGAGGTTCGCTCCCTCGACGAGCAGCAGCATCGAGAAGACGAAGAACGCCATGTACGCGAAGAAGCGGCGCTCCTCGTCCTCGCCGTCCATGTAGCCGATCGAGTACGCGACGATGAGCGAGCCGACGCCGGAGACGACCAGCATCATCAGCATGCTCAGCGGGTCGACGAGGAGGCTCAGCCCCGCCTCGAAGTCGCCTGCCCGCAGCCAGGTCCACGCGGTCGTGACGACGTTGCGCTCCTCGGGCTGGCGCCCAAGGAGCGCGACAAAACCGATCAAGGCCGCACCGAACGAGACGAACGTCGACGCGGTCGCGAGATAGCCGGCGGCGCGTCGCGACAGCGA
>JACCTU010000002.1 GCA_013812235.1 Actinomycetota bacterium
AGAAGGGCACGAACACGGCCGTTCGCGACTTCGCGTCGATCGACAACGCGCCGGAGGAGAAGGCGCGCGGCATCACCATCAACACGTCGCACGTCGAGTACGAGACCGAGAATCGCCACTACGCACACGTCGACTGCCCCGGCCACGCCGACTACATCAAGAACATGATCACGGGCGCCGCCCAGATGGACGGCGCGATCCTCGTGGTCTCGGCGGCCGACGGCCCGATGCCGCAGACGCGCGAGCACATCCTGCTCGCCCGCCAGGTCGAGGTGCCGGCGATCGTCGTCGCGCTGAACAAGGCCGACATGGTCGACGACCCCGAGCTCATCGAGCTCGTCGAGATGGAGGTGCGCGAGCTCCTCACGAAGTACGAGTTCCCGGGCGACGACATCCCCATCGTTCAGGTCTCGGCGCTGAAGGCGCTCGAGGGCGACGCCGAGTGGACGCCGAAGATCCTCGAGCTGATGGAGGCGGTCGACTCTTACATCCCGGAGCCGGTGCGCGACATCGACAGGCCGTTCCTGATGCCGATCGAGGACGTCTTCACGATCACTGGTCGCGGCACGGTCGTGACCGGCCGCATCGAGCAGGGCAAGATCGAAAGCGGCAACGAGGTCGAGATCGTCGGCATCCACGAAAAGACTCAGAAGACGGTCGTCACAGGGCTCGAGATGTTCCAGAAGACACTCGACTACGCGCAGGCGGGCGACAACGCCGGCGCGCTGCTCCGCGGCACGAAGCGTGAGGAGGTGGAGCGCGGTCAGGTCCTGTGCAAGCCGGGCTCGATCACGCCACACACGCACTTCAACGCCGAGGTCTACGTCCTCTCGAAGGACGAAGGCGGCCGCCACACGCCGTTCTTCAACGGCTACCGGCCGCAGTTCTACTTCCGCACGACGGATGTGACCGGCTCGATCAAGCTTCCGGAAGGTCAGGAGATGGTCATGCCGGGCGACAACACGAACATGGAGATCGAGCTGATCCAGCCCATCGCGATGGATCAGGGTCTCCGCTTCGCGATCCGCGAAGGCGGCCGCACCGTGGGTGCGGGCGTCGTGACCGAGATCAAGGCCTAGGGAACGGGAACGGGGGACCGGTGGCTCAGTCGAAGATCCGAATCCGCCTGAAGGGCTACGACCATCAGGCACTCGACCGCTCGGCGGCGTCGATCGTCGAGACGGCCACGCGTACCGGCGCGACGATCACCGGTCCCGTTCCGCTTCCGACCGAGAAAAACGTCTACGTCGTGATCCGCAGTCCGTTCAAGGACAAGGACTCGCGCGAGCACTTCGAGGTCCGGACGCACAAGCGGCTGATCGACATCCACTCGCCGACGCCGAAGACGGTCGACTCGCTGATGCGGCTCGACCTCCCGGCCGGCGTCGACATCGAGATCAAGCTCTAGCGCGATGAAGGGAATCTTGGGACGCAAGCTCGGCATGACGCAGATCTTCGACCCGGAGACCGGCGGCGTCACGCCGGTCACCGTGATCGAGGCGGGCCCGTGCCCGGTCGTCACGGTGCGGACGCAGGCCGAGGACGGCTACGACGCCGTGCAGCTCGCATACGAGCCGGTCGCCGAGCGGAAGCTCAGCGGCGGCGAGATCGGCCATCTGCGCAAGAACGGGGTGGAGCCGCACCGGCATCTGCTCGAGTTCCGCGGTGCCTCGGAGCTCGTCCCCGGCGAGACGGTGACCGTCGAGGTCTTCGAGCCTGGCGACAAGGTGAAGGTCGCCGGGATCGGGATCGGCAAGGGCTTCGCCGGGACGATCAAGCGGCACAACTTCCACCGAGGTCCGGTTTCGCACGGCTCGCACAACGTGCGCGCGCCGGGCTCGATCGGCGCCTCGGCGACGCCGAGCCGTGTCTTCAAAGGCATGAAGATGGCCGGCCGGATGGGCGGCAAGCGGCGCACGCAAACCGGCCTGACCGTGCACTCGGTCGAGGCGGAGCGGAACCTCCTGCTCGTCAAGGGCGCGATCCCCGGTCCGAAGAACGGGATCGTCGAAGTCAGGGAGCAGAAGTAGTGGCGGCTCCCAAGGCACCGGTGCTCAACGGAAATGGCAAGAAGTCCAAGGACTTGGCGCTCGACGCCGACGTGTTCGGCGTTGATGTGAAACCGCACCTCGTGCACGAGACCGTGCGCGCGGAGTTCGCGGCGGCCCGTGCCGGGATGAAGTCGGTCAAGAGCCGCGGTCTCGTCCGCGGCGGCCGGGCGAAGCCGTGGCGCCAGAAGGGCACCGGCCGCGCCCGCCAGGGCACGATCCGGGCCGTGCAGTGGAGAGGCGGCGGCGTCGCGTTCGCACCGCGCACGAACTTCGAGGTCAAGGTGAACCGCAAAGAACGCCGCGCGGCGTTCCGTGCAGCCCTCTCCGACCACGCGCAGGCGGGCACGATCGCCGTGCTCGGCGCGGGCTTCGACGAGCCGTCGGCCAAGGGCGCCGCGTCGCTGATCGGCGCGTGGGGGCAGGAGCTGCCGCTCCTCGTCGTCGCTGCGCCCGACGAGGAGTCGCTGATCAAGTCGTTCCGCAACCTGGCCAAAGTGTTGGTGACAGTGCCGGGCGAGCTCGAAGTCTCGGAACTCGTGTGGGCGCGCTCGCTGCTCGTCAGCGAAGCCGCGCTCGAGCAGGTCCAGAAGAAGGCGGGTGTGGCATGAGCCTCCACCCGAACGAAGTGCTCCTCGCGCCTGTCGTCTCCGAGAAGAGCTACTCGCTGATCAACGACAACAAGTACTCGTTCCGCGTGCACCCCGACGCGCACAAGACTCAGGTCCGCCAGGCGGTCGAGGAGCTCTTCGACGTCAAGGTCCAGAAGGTGAACATCGTCAAGGTGCAGGCGAAGCCGAAGCGGCGCGGCATGTTCCAGGGCTCGCGCCCCGGCTGGAAGAAGGCGATCGTGCAGCTGGCCGAGGGTCAGACGATCGAGATCTTCGAGGGGGCTCAGGTCTAGCCATGCCGGTCAGGAAGTTCAAGCCCACGTCGCCAGGTAGACGCTTCATGACGGTTTCGACGTTCGAGGACGTCACGAAGAAGCCGCCCGAGAAGTCGCTGCTTGAGCCCGCGAAGCGCAAGGGCGGCCGCAACAACATGGGCCGCATCACGACGCGGCACCAGGGTGGCGGTCACAAGCGCCGCTACCGCGTGGTCGACTTCAAGCGCACGAAGGACGGCGTGCCGGCGAAGGTCGCCGCGATCGAGTACGACCCGAATCGCTCAGCGCGGATCGCGTTGCTGCACTACGCGGACGGCGCTAAGGCGTACATCCTCGCGCCCGCCCGCCTGCGCCCCGGCGCGGTGGTCGAGTCTGGCCCGGGCGCGGACATCAAGCCGGGCAACGCGCTTCCGCTCGAGAACATCCCGACCGGCACGCTCGTGCACAACGTCGAGCTGAAGCCCGGACAGGGCGGCAAGATGGCGCGCTCCGCCGGCTCCGGCGTGCAGCTCGTCGCGAAGGACGTCGGCTACGCGGTGCTCCGGCTGCCCTCGGGCGAGATGCGAAGGGTGCCGCTAACCTGTCGAGCCACCGTCGGGCAGGTCGGAAACCTCGACCACGAGAACGAGACCGGCGGCAAGGCGGGTCGCAGCAGGTGGAAGGGCAAGCGTCCGACTGTACGCGGCTCGGCGATGAACCCGGTCGATCATCCGCACGGTGGCGGCGAGGGCAAGTCGAAGGGCGGCCGGCACCCGGTCACCCCGTGGGGCGTGCCGACGCTCGGCAAGCCGACGCGTCGCAAGCACAAGGAATCCGACAAGTTGATCGTGCGCTCGAGAAAGCGCGGGAGGAAGTAAGTGAGCCGGAGCTCGAAGAAGGGGCCGTACGTGGAGGAGCGCCTGTTGCAGCGCATCGAGGCGATGAACACGTCCGGCTCCAAGCAGATGATCCGCACCTGGTCGCGGACGTCGACGGTGTTCCCCGAGATGATCGGGCACACGATCGCGGTCCACGACGGGCGCAAGCACGTCCCCGTGTTCATCTCCGACCAGATGGTCGGACACAAGCTCGGCGAGTTCGCTCCGACGCGGACGTTCCGCGGCCACTCGGGCGATCGCAAGGCGACGGTGAAGAAGTGAGCACGGCGACCGAGACGCAGCAGGTTCGCGCGCAGGCCAAGTGGGTGCGCTCGTCTGCCCGCAAGGCGCGGCTCGTGCTCGAGCACATCCGCGGCCGGACCGTCCCGGAGGCCCGCACCGTCCTCGCGTTCAGCGAGCGCGCAATCGCGCACGACATCGAGCAGGTGCTCCGTTCCGCGGTCGCCAACGCCGAGGCGAATCACGGCCTCATCGGTGACGAGCTCGTGGTCTCCGCGGCCTACGCGGACGAGGGTCCGACGCTCAAGCGCTGGCGCGCGCGCGCCCGCGGCCGCGTCGCCCGCATCCGCAAGCGCACCTGTCACATCACGATCGAGCTCGCGGCGACGAACGGCGCGACAGCCGTCGCGAAGCCGAAGAAGCGTGACGCACCGAAGACCGACTCGCCGAAGCCGCGCTCGGAGCGCCGCGGACGGCAGCGCCCCGACCAGGGTACGGGCACGACGCCGCGGCCTTCCGCGACGAACCGGCCGCAGCCGACCAGGCGCACTCAGAAGAAGGGGAGTTAAGTGCCCCTTCCAGCAACATTCAGAGCATTTCTGGCGGTGCGCAGCGCCGCCAGGCCGCGTCCTCAGTCGCGCCCGGGCCTCCAGGCCCGCGCGCTCCCTGCGTCCTTGCCTGGCGCCCCTGCACAGTCGCCAGAAACGCGAGACCGTCACTGGAAGGGGCACTAATGGGACAAAAAGTCCATCCGGGCGCCATGCGCGTCGGCGTGATCCACGACTGGAAGTCGAACTGGTACACGGACAAGAAGCAGTACCCGCAGTACCTGATCGAGGACATCAGGATCCGCGACCACATCCAGGGCAAGCTCGGTCACGCGGGGATCTCCGACATCCTGATCCGAAAGGACAAGCAGCGGATCACCGTGGACATCTACACGGCGCGCCCCGGGATCGTGATCGGCAAGTCGGGCGTGGAGGTCGACGCGCTCCGTAAGGAGCTGCACGCGATCACTCAGAAGAACGTCCACATCAACATCAACGAGATCAAGCGCCCCGAGCTCGACGCGAAGCTCGTCGCGCAGTCGATCGCCGAGCAGCTGCAGAACCGCGTGAGCTTCCGCCGCGCGATGAAGCGCGCGCTCGCGTCGGCGGTGCGCTCCGGCGCCGAGGGCATCCGCATCCAGTGCGGCGGGCGGCTCGGCGGCGGCGAGATGTCGCGCTCCGAGAGCTACTCCGAGGGCCGCGTCCCGCTGCACACGATCCGCGCGGACATCGACTACGGCTTCGTCGAGGCGAAGACGACCTTCGGCCGGATCGGCGTCAAGGTCTGGATCAACAAAGGCGAGATCATGCCCGAGGGTTTCGAGGGGAACATCGGCGGCAAGGAGCAGCGGCTCGGCGAGCAGGACACGCGCCGGCGCCGCGGCGGCGTCACCGAGGGCCTCGGCGCCTCGCGCGAGGGCGGCCGCGACCGTCAGCGCGACCGCGAGGGCCTCGGTCCGGTGCGTCAGCGCCGGCGGCCCGGCGGCGGTCCGGGTGGTGGCGCGAAGACCGGAGCGGCCCGCGGCCGTGGCAGCAGTGGCTCACGTCCGCGCTCCCGCACTTCGAAGCAGGACAACGTCGAGCGTCCGAAGACCGACGAGCAGGCCGTCTCGGCCGAAGGGCGCGAGCAGGCGCTGGAGCCGCAGGCGGAGGCGCCTGTCCGCGACAGCGGACCAGGGGAGGGGGCTCGGGGGAACCGGGAGGTTCCCCCGGTCACACCGGAAGTGGTCGCCGAGGCCCCGGACACGACGACGACGAAGAAGCAGACCGAGGGCCAAACCAAGCTCGAGAAGGCCGGGGACGCGGAGAAGCCGAAGAAGCGCGCGCCGCGCAAGAAGAAGGCTGATTCCTAATGCTGCTTCCGAAGAAGTCGAAGTACCGCAAGGTCCAGCGCGGCCGCCGGCGCGGCACCGCGAAGGGTCAGACCACCGTGCAGTTCGGCGACTACGGGCTGAAGGCGCTCGAGAACGGCTGGTTGACGAACCGGCAGATCGAGGCCGCCCGAATCGCGATGACGCGCAAGATCAAGCGCGGCGGCAAGGTCTGGATCAACCTCTTCCCTGACAAGCCGGTGACGCAGAAGCCGGCTGAGACGCGAATGGGCTCCGGCAAGGGCTCACCCGAGCATTGGGTCGCCGTCGTCAAGCCCGGGCGCGTGATGTTCGAGCTCGCCGGCGTGCCCGAGGCGCTCGCCAAGGAGGCGCTGCAGCTCGCGGGGAGCAAGTTGTCGGTGAAGACGAAGATCGTCAAGCGGGAGGCTGATCTCTTTGAAGCCTAGGGAGCTGCGTGAGCTGAGTGACGACGAGCTCGAGCAGAAGCTGCACGACCGGCGCCAGGAGCTCTTCAACCTCCGGTTCCAGTCGGCGACCGGAGCGCTGGAGAACCCGTCGCGCATCCGGCTGGCGAAGCGCGAGATCGCGCGGATCCTGACGGTGCGGATCGAGCGCTCGACCATGGAGAGGACAGGAACGTGAGCGAGACCGAGAACGAGACAACCGAAACTCCCGAGCCCGAGGCGGTCGAGGAGCCCGTGGCCGAGGAACCGGTCGCCGAGGCGCCCGAGCCCGCCGCCGACGAGCCGGCGGTGACCGAGTCCGAGTCGACGGAGTCGCCCGAGGAGCCTGAGCCCGCGGCCGCTGAGGCCGAGGCTCCGGCCGCGCCTGCGAAGAAGCAGCGCCCGCAAAAGCACGTCCCGCGGCCGCTTCGCAGGCAGCGTCCGAAGCCCCAGCGCGAGCGCCCGGCGCAGCGCCGGCCGATCGTCCGGCTGCCGAAGCCCGACGGCGAGCGCGGCCGCCGCCAGGAACGGCGCGGCGTCGTCGTTTCGAGCGCGATGGACAAGACGATCGTCGTCAAGGTCGACATGATCAAGATCCACCCGCGCTACAAGAAGGTGATCCGCCGCTCGAAGAAGTTCCACGCTCACGACGAGCAGAACAAGGCGAACGTCGGCGACGTCGTGCGCATCGTCGAGACACGCCCGCTTTCGAAGACCAAGAACTGGCGGCTTGCGGAAGTGGTGGAGGTCGCCAAATGACGGCCCCCTCCCGCACAGTCCGCACCGCCTGGGGTGCGCACGGCCGCGCCTGGCCGCGTCCTCAGTCGCGCCCGTACGCATCGCGTACGAACGCTCCCTGCGTCCTTGCCAGTCACGACCCTGCGCAGCCAGTCGGTGCGGCCTGCACGGGAGGTGACCGTCTGTGATCCAGCAGGAATCTCGTCTCCGCGTCGCGGACAACACCGGCGCGCGCGAGCTGCTCTGCATTCGCGTCAAGGGCGGCTCGCACCGTCGCTACGCACGCGTGGGCGACATCATCACGGCGACGGTCAAGTCCGCCACGCCGCAGGGCGCGATCAAGAAGGGCGAGGTCGTGCAGGCGGTCGTCGTGCGGACCAAGAAGCCGTTCGCGCGCGACGACGGCACGCTGATCGGCTTCGACGAGAACGCAGCCGTGATCATCGACGCGCAGCGGAACCCTCGCGGCACCCGCATCTTCGGGCCGGTGGCGCGCGAGCTGCGCGAGAAGAATTTCATGAAGATCGTCTCGCTCGCGCCGGAGGTGCTCTAGCTGTGTCGGTGAAGCTGAAGGTGAAGAAGGGCGACCTCGTCCAGATGCTGACCGGCAAGGACCGCGGCAAGCAGGGGCGCGTGCTCGAGGTGCGCAAGGGCGACCGGCGCGTGATCGTCGAGAACCTCAATCAGGTGAAGCGCCACTCGCGCCCGAAGCCGATGAAGGATCCGAGCCGCATGGGCGCGCCGCAGGTGATCCCCGGCGGGATCATCGAGAAGGCGGCCGCGGTATCGGTCTCGAACGTGATGGTCGTCTGCCCGGTCTGCAACCGGCCGACCCGCGTCGGCATGACGGCGAAGGAAGCGAAGGGCGGCATCATCCACGTGCGCGTCTGCAAGCGCGCAGACTGCGGCCAGGAGCTGGATCGGTGACTGCGGCCCCCTCCCGCACAGTCCGCACCGCCTGGGGTGCGCAGGGTCGCGCCTGGCCGCGTCCTCAGTCGCGCCCGTACGTTCCATGTACGAACGCTCCCTGCGTCCTTGCCAGTCACGACCCTGCGCAGCAAGTCAGCACGGCCTGCACGGGAGGTGACCGCTGATGGCGACCCGCGAGGCACCCACGCGCGACACGAGCGCAGAGGCCCGACACTACAAGCCGCGGCTCAAGGAGTTGTACGGCGGCGAGCTTCGCGGCCGGCTGAAGGACGAGCTCGGCCTGTCGCTGATGCAGGTGCCGCGTATCTCGAAGATCACGCTCAACATGGGCGTCGGCGAGGCGAAGACCGACGCGAAGCAGCTCGATGCGGCAATCGAAGAGCTGACGATCATCGCGGGGCAGCGCGCGCAGGCGCGTCGCGCCCGCAAGTCGATCGCGCAGTTCAAGATCCGCGAGGGGATGCCGATTGGGGCGAAGGTCACGCTTCGCGGCGACCGCATGTGGGAGTTCCTCGACCGGCTCGTGTCGATCGCACTGCCGCGGATCCGCGACTTCCGTGGACTGAACCCGAAGTCGTTCGACGGACGCGGCAACTATTCACTCGGCATCCGCGAGCAGCTCATCTTTCCCGAGATCAACTACGACGACGTCTCGCAGGTTCGCGGGCTCGACGTCGCGATCACGACCACTGCCGCGACGGACGACCAGGCGCTTGCGTTGCTGCGCGCGCTCGGCCTGCCGTTCGCCGGCGAGCAGAGGGAGCAAAGCTAAATGGCAAAGAAGTCGCTGGTGATCAAGCAGGCCCGGCCGCAGAAGTTCAAGACGCGCGCGTACTCGCGCTGCAACCGCTGCGGGCGTCCGCGTGCGGTCTTTCGCAAGTTCGGCCTGTGCCGGATCTGTTTGCGGGAGCTCGCGCACAATGGCGCGATTCCCGGGATGACGAAGAGCAGCTGGTAGGAGGACGACGTGGTTACCGATCCGATCGCGGACATGCTCACCCGAATCCGCAACGCGAACAAGGCACTCCACGAAAGCGCGCGCATGCCTACCTCGAAGGTGAAGGTCGAGATCGCGCGGCTGCTCAAGGACGAGGGCTACATCAAGGACTACCGCGTCGAACGCGGCGACCCGTTCGACGTCCTCGTCGTCGACCTGAAATACGGTCGCAGCCGCGAGCGGATCCTCACGGATCTGAAGCGCGTCTCCAAGCCCGGACGCCGCGTGTACGCTCGCAAGGATCGCCTGCCGCGCGTGCTCGGCGGCATGGGTACCGCGATCATGTCCACCCCGCAGGGGCTCATCACGAGCCGCACCGCCGAGCGCGAAGGCATCGGCGGCGAGGTCCTCTGCTTTGTCTGGTGAAGCCGCTGAAAATGCTTCGCATTTTCCGCGGATAAGGAAAGGCATATGAGTCGAATCGGCAAGAGACCAATTGAGATTCCGTCCAGCGTGAGCATTGCGATCGCGCCTGGGCGCGTGCAGGTGAACGGACCTCTCGGGGAGCTGACACAGCAAATCCCCCTCAGAATGCGCGTAGAGCATTCTGAGGGGACTGTCGTCGTCGAGCGCCCGACCGAGCGCGGCGACGACCGCGCGTTGCACGGGCTGACGCGCACGCTCGTCGCGAACATGGTCGAAGGCGTCACGAAGGGCTTCGAGAAGCGTCTCGAGCTGCAGGGCGTCGGCTACCGCGCTGCGCTCAGGGGCGATTCGCTCGAGTTGAGCGTCGGCTACTCGCACCCCGTCACGATCGAGCCGCGCCAGGGAGTTTCGTTCGAGGTTCCCGTGCCGACGCAGATCGTCGTGAAGGGGATCGACAAGCAGGCCGTTGGCCAGCTCGCGGCGGAGATCCGCAAGGTCCGCCCGCCCGAGCCGTACAAGGGGAAGGGCATCCGCTACGAGGGCGAGTACGTCCGCCGAAAGGTCGGGAAAAGAGCGTAATGGCCACTGCCGTCAGAGAAGCACGGCTTCGTCGCCACCGCCGCGTCCGCGGCAAGGTCTCCGGCACCGCCGAGCGGCCGCGCCTCGCCGTCTTTCGTTCGAACCGCGGGATCACGGCGCAGCTGATCGACGACACGAGCGGCAAGACGCTCGCCGCAGCGAGTTGGCTCGACGCCAAGAAGTCGTTCAAGGGCAACAAGTCGGAGCAGGCGGTCGAGGTCGGCAAACTGCTCGCAGGGGCCGCGAAGAAGGCGGGCGTCGAGTCCGTCGTTTTCGATCGTGCGGGCTACCTGTACCACGGCCGCGTCAAGGCACTGGCGAACGCCGCGCGCGAGGGAGGACTCAAGTTTTGAGCGACGTGCAATTTCAGGAGAGCCGCGAGCTCAAGGAGCGTGTGGTCGAGATCAACCGCGTCGCGAAGGTCGTCAAGGGCGGCCGCCGCTTCTCGTTCACCGCGCTCGTGGTGATCGGCGACGAGCACGACCGAGTCGGCGTCGGCTACGGGAAGGCGCGCGAGGTCCCGCTCGCGATCACGAAAGCGGTCGACGACGCGAAGAAGAACATGTTCACGGTGCCGAAGCACGGCACGACGATCACCCACGGCGTGATCGGTAAGTTCGACGCCGCTCGCGTGATGCTTCGCCCCGCGAGCGAGGGCACCGGCGTGATCGCCGGTGGCGGCGTCCGCGCGGTGCTGGAGCTCGCCGGGATCCGTGACATCCTCGCAAAGAGCCTCGGCACGACGAACCCGATCAACATGGCGAAGGCGACGGTCAACGCGCTCCAGTCGCTGCGGCGTCCCGAGGACGTCGCGCGGGCGCGCGGCAAGACGATCGCGGAAGTCCTTCCGTATAAGCATCCTGATCCGAAGATCGAGGATGAAGCGGTGGCCCCGGCCAACGGAGCGCCGCCCGCTGAGGGTCCGGAGGACTCTCAGCGGTGATCAAGATCACGCAGACGCGAAGCCAGATCGGCCAGAGCCGGAGGCACCGCGGCACGCTGCGCGCGCTCGGCCTCGGCAAGATCGGCAGTTCCGTCGAGAAGCCGGAGAGCCCGGTGCTCGCCGGTATGCTCCGAAAGGTCCGCCACCTCGTGCAGGTGGAGGAGGTCTAGGTCTTGGCGGATCGCAAGCTCTCACTCAGCAACCTCTCGCCCGCGCAGCCGCGGCAGGACCGCAAGCGCATCGGGCGCGGCCTCGGATCGGGTAAGGGGCGCTACTCCGGCCGCGGGCTGAAGGGCCAAAAGTCGCGCGCTGGCTCGCACAAGATGCGCGCCGGCTTCGAGGGCGGCCAGATGCCGATGTACATGCGGCTGCCGAAGCAGCGCGGCTCGACGTCGAAAGACGCGATGCCGGTCGGCCCGTTCCGGACGTTCACGCAGGGCGTCAACGTTCGCGACCTCGAGACGCGCTTCGAAGTCGGCGCGGACGTCACACCGGAAGCTTTGAAGAAGCTCGGGCTGATCCGCAACCTCCGCATCGACGTGAAGATCCTCGGCCACGGCGACCTCTCGAAGAAGCTGACGGTGACGGCCCACCGCTTCTCCGCGACCGCGCGCGAGAAGATCGAGTCGGCCGGCGGAACGGTTGTCGCGCTCCGTGAAGAACCGGTGCCGACGCGTTCGCGCAAGCGCCGCAAGATCGCCGCCAAGAAGCGCGCGGCCGGGATCTCCACCGTGGCTACCGAGGAAACCGAAGAATCCGAGAGTCCGGAGGCGGAAGGCGAGTCTCCCGACCAGGAAAACACGTAAGTGGCCTACCCCACGACAACTTTGTGGCCGCTGACGCGCGATGAGCGGCGCCATTCGGCGTCCTCGGTCGCGGCCATGCATACAGCATGCCCGCTCCCTGCGTCCTTGCCTGGCTTGCTCCTCGCGCGCCAGCGACCGAAAGCCGTCGCGGGGTAGGCCACCGTGTTTTCCTGGTTAACGAACGCCTGGCGCGTCCCCGAGCTGCGCCAGCGGCTGCTCTTCACGGCCGGCATCCTCGCGGTCTACCGCTTCGGCTCTTGGCTCCCGGCCCCGGGCGTCAGCTCCGACCAGATCTCGAACTACTTCAACCAGGGCGGCGGCAGCGGGACGATCCTGGGCCTGCTCTCGCTCTTCTCCGGCGGCGCGCTGTCGCGGTTCAGCGTCTTCGCGCTCGGGATCATGCCGTACATCACGGCGTCGATCATCCTGCAGCTCCTGACGGTCGTGCTTCCGCGGCTCGAGCAACTCCAGAAGGAAGGCGAGTCGGGCTACGCGAAGATCAACCAGTACACCCGCTACCTGACCGTCGCGCTGTCGGCGATGCAGGCGGTGGGCTACACGTACCTGTTCAAGCGGCAGGGTGCGCTCGAGGCGTCGACCGCCCGCGTGATCCTGATCGTCCTCACGCTCACCGCCGGCGCGACGCTGCTGATGTGGTTCGGCGAGCAGATCACGAAGCGCGGCATCGGCAACGGCATCTCGCTCCTGATCTTCGCTTCGATCCTGACCGCGCTTCCGACCGGCATCAACGCGTGGGTCAACGGCGGCCCCGTCGAGAAGATCATGTTCCCGCTGATCGCGCTCGGCGTGATCGTCGCGGTCGTGTTCGTCCAGGAGGGCCAGCGGCGAATCCCGATCCAGTACGCGAAGCGCATGGTGGGCCGCCGCATGACCACGGGCGGCTCGACGTACATGCCGCTGCGCGTGAACATGGCCGGCGTGATCCCCGTGATCTTCGCCGCGGCGATCATGGCCTTCCCGCCGACGATCGGGTCGTTCTTCCCGCAGACGCAGGGGTTCGTCAACTCGTACTTCACACCGAACAACCTGCCGTACCTGCTGTTCCAAGCGCTCCTGATCGTGATCTTCACCTACTTCTACACCGCGGTCCAGTTCAACCCGGTCGACCAGGCCGACAACCTGCGCAAGCACGGGGGCTACATCCCGGGCATCCGTCCCGGTCCGCCGACCGCGCAGTACCTCGATCGCGTGCTGACCCGGCTCACGCTCCCGGGTGCGCTGTACCTCGCCGTCATCGCGACGCTGCCGTCGCTCTTCATCGTCTACGGCGGCTTCTCTCAGGCCACAGCAGGCGCTCTCGGCGGTACCTCGGTGCTGATCGCGGTCGGCGTCGCGCTCGACACGATGCGCCAGATGGAGTCGCAGATGATGATGCGCTCCTACGAGGGCTTTCTCCGTTAAGTGCCGTCCCCGGCACAATGAACATCTTGCTCCTGGGAATCCAGGGGTCGGGCAAGGGGACTCAGGCGAAGCGGATCGCCGCCGAGTACGACAGCCCCCACGTCGCGACCGGCGAGATCCTGCGCAAGGCGATCGAAGAGGGAACGCCGCTCGGCAAGCAGGTCGTGGACATCCTCGCGCGGGGCGAACTCGTTCCGGACGCGACGATGATCGAGCTGATCCGCGAGCGGCTCACCGACTCCGACGGCTTCGTGCTCGACGGCTTTCCTCGCACGATGGGGCAGGCCGAGGCGCTCGACGACATGCTCGCCGAGATCACCCGCCCGCTCGACGTGGTGTTCGTGCTCCAGGTACCGGACGACGTCGCGCGCGAGCGGCTCGCCAAGCGCGGACTCGAGGAGGGCCGCGCCGACGACACGCCGACGGCGATCGACACCCGAATCGCGACGTACCACCGCGAGACTGAGCCGATCGTCGAGCACTACCGAGCACGCGGGAGCCTCGTCCCGATCCCCGGTACGGGTACCGTTGAGGAAGTGTTCAGGCAGGTTCAGGACGCGCTCGAGCAGGTCGCATCGCGACCGGCGAGGACCGGCGCATGATCGTCCGCAAGTCCGAGCGCGAGATCGACATGATCGCGGCGGCGGGGAGGGTCGCGGCCGACACGATCGCGCACGTGGGCTGCTACATCGAGCCCGGCGTCACGACGGACGAGCTCGACCGCATCGCCGAGGAGTTCATTCGCTCGCAGGGCGGGATCCCGACGTCGAAGGGCTACCGGGGCTTCCCGAAGGCGATCTGCATCTCGCCGAACGACATGATCGTGCACGGGATCCCCGGCGACTACCGCGTCCAGGACGGCGACCTGCTGACGCTCGACGTGGGCGTCACGCTCGACGGATACGTCGCGGACACCGCCTACACGTTCGCCGTCGGCGAGGTTTCCGCCGAGGCCGAGCGGCTGCTCGAGGTCGGCCAGGCGGCGCTGGCGGCCGGGATCGAGCAGGCCCAGGTCGAGAACCGGATCGGCGACGTCTCCGCCGCGATCCAGCGGGTGGTCGAGGAGGCCGGCTTCGCAGTCGTCCGGGCCCTCGTCGGCCACGGGGTCGGACGGGCCTACCACGAGGATCCCCAGATCCCGAACTACGGCACGCCGGGCCGAGGCGCGCGGCTCTCGTCCGGCATGACGCTGGCGATCGAGCCGATGATCACGGCCGGCGGGGTGGACATCCTCGTCGACGACGACCAGTGGTCGGTCTACACCGCCGACGGGTCGCTCTCATCCCATTTCGAGCACACCGTGGCGGTCACCGAGGCCGGGCCCAGGATCCTGACGCCGGCCGGGGCGGCTTTGCTACAGTAGTCGTCGGCCGAAAGGCCATCTTTTCGTGTTCTTTTCCGGGCTCGAGGGGGCCCGGTTCGTGAGAGGAAATGCCGGAGAAGGAAGAGAAGATCGAGGCGGAAGGCGAGGTCGTCGAGGCGCTCCCGAGCACGATGTTCAGGGTGCAACTCGAGTCCGGCCAAAACGTTCTTGCCAAGATCAGCGGGAAGATGCGGAAGAACTACATCCGGATCCTCCCTGGCGACAAGGTCAAGGTCGAGCTCAGCCCCTACGACCTGAACCGAGGCCGCATCACCTACAGACACCGATGAAAGTCAGACCTTCAGTCAAGCCCATGTGTGAGCGCTGCCGCGTGATCAAGCGGCACGGTCGCACCATGGTCATCTGCACAAACCCGCGCCACAAGCAGCGGCAGGGCTAAGTGGGCCACCCGGCGACAGTAACCGGCGCCCGGCCCGCGAGCACGCGGCGCGCTGCCGCGTCCTCAGTCGCGCCCATGCCTTCTGGCATGAGCGCTCCCTGCGTCCTTGCATCGCTTGGTGCTCACGACCTTGGCATCCGGCCCTGTCACCGGGAGGCCCACTAAATGGCGCGCATCGCGGGAGTCAACCTTCCGAACAAGAAGCGCCTCGAGGTCGGGCTGACGTACATCTTCGGCATCGGCCGCTCGACGGCGCAGCAGATCGCGTCCGAGCTCGGCATCTCGCAGGACACCAAGATCCGCGACCTCACCGACGACGAGGTCACGAAGCTCCGCAACTACATCGACGACAAGGTCACGGTCGAGGGCGATCTTCGACGCGACCGGCAGCAAGCGGTGAAGCGGCTCGGCGAGATCGGCGCCTACCGCGGCGTCCGGCATCGCCGGGGTCTGCCGGTGAACGGTCAGCGCACGAAGACGAACGCGCGCACCCGCAAGGGCGTCAAGAAGACCGTCGGACGCGGCAAGAAGGCGAAGCCGTAGCGTGGCGCCTCCTCGCAAGACAGCGGCCCGCGGCCGCGGGCGCCGCCGCGTCAAGAAGAACATCGCGATCGGCCAGGCGCACATCAAGACGTCGTTCAACAACACGATCGTCGCGCTGACGGACAAGGACGGGAACGTGATCGCGTGGGAGTCCGCCGGCTCGGCCGGCTTCAAGGGCTCCCGCAAGTCGACTCCGTTCGCGGCGCAGGTCACCGCCGACAACTGCGCCCGGAAGGGCATGGAGCACGGCCTGCAGAAGGTCGCGGTCTTCGTCAAGGGCCCGGGCTCCGGACGAGAGACGGCGATCCGCTCGCTCCAGGCCGCCGGTCTCGAGATCCTCGGGGTTAAAGACGTCACCCCGCAGGCGCACAACGGCGTACGGCAGAAGAAGAGGCGGAGGGTCTAATGGCCCGCGATCTCGGACCGAAGTGTCGCATCTCTTCCGCAGCAAATGCGACGCATTTTCTGCGGTTGAACGGCGGCGTCCGACAGAAGAAGCGGAGGCGCGTCTAATGGCCCGCGATCTCGGACCGAAGTGTCGCGTCTGCCGCCGCGAAGGCATGAAGCTCTTTCTCAAGGGCGAGCGCTGCCTCACGGAGAAGTGCGCGATCGAGCGCCGCTCCTATCCGCCGGGCGAGCACGGCCGGGGGCGGATCAAGCAGAGCGAATACCTGCTGCAGCTGCGCGAGAAGCAGAAGGCGCGCCGCTACTACGGCCTGCTTGAGAAGCAATTCCGCAATTACTACGAGAAGGCGTCGAAGCAGCAGGGAATCACCGGTGAGGTGCTCCTCCGCATGCTCGAGCTACGCCTCGACAACGTCGTCTACCGCCTCGGCTTCGCCGCCTCGCGCTCACAGGCCCGGCAGCTCGTGCGCCACGGTCACTTCCAGGTGAACGGCCGGCGCGTGAACATCCCGAGCTTCCAGGTGCGCGCAGACCAGATCATCTCGACGCGCCCCGGCAGCTCCGCGGAGCAGGTGATTCGCGACGCAACCGACCTGACCGCGTCCGTCGCCCCCTGGCTCCAGGCAGACCACGACAACCTGACCGGCAAGGTGCTCCGCGCCCCGGAGCGAACCGAGATCGACACGCCGGTCTCAGAACAGCTCATCGTCGAGCTTTACTCCAAGTAGTCACGAAGGAAGGGAACCCGCTTTGGCAGTCCGCTCCAGCCTGATGGAATTTCAAATTCCGAAGATCGTCCACGAGGAGATCAACGAGAACCGTGGCGTCTTCGAGATCGAGCCGCTCGACCGCGGCTTCGGTTACACGTTTGGCAACTCGTTGCGCCGCGTCCTGCTCTCGTCGCTCGAGGGCGCTGCCGTCACGTCCGTGAAGCTCGAGGGCGTGCAGCACGAGTTCTCGACGTTCCCGGGTGTCCGCGAAGACGTCACCGACATCATCCTCAACCTCAAGAACCTCGTCGCGATCCTGCACGGCGACTCGCCGGAGATCGAAGTGCGCCTCTCGAAGAAGGGTCCGGGCGTCGTCAAGGCGAGCGACCTCGAGGCCCCCGCCGAACTGGAGATCCTGAACCCGGATCTCGAGATCGCGAACCTGGCCGACCGGGGCCGCCTCGAGATCACGCTGACGATCGGCCGCGGCCGTGGCTACGTCCCGTCGGAGAACAACCGCGGGCCGGAGCACACGATCGGTGTCATCCCGATCGACTCGATCTTCTCACCGGTGCGCCGTGTCTCGTACGACGTCGAGGCCGCCCGCGTCGGGCAGCGGACGGACTACGACAAGCTCCGCCTCGACGTGACGACCGACGGGTCGGTCAACCCGAAGGACGCGATCGCGGAGGCCGCCGAGATCCTCATCCGGCAGCTCGCCATCTTCACCGACCTCGAGAAGATCGAGGGCTTCGGCGAGGCGGCGGTGGCCGAGGGTGCCGGCGCTGAGCCGTCGCTCGCGCACGGGATGGAGAACTTCCCGATCGAGGAGCTCGAGCTCGGTGTGCGCTCGTACAACTGCCTCAAGCGCGTCGGGATCGAGACGATCGGGGATCTGGTCTCGAAGACGGAGGGCGAGCTCGCGGCGATCCCGAACTTCGGTCGGAAGTCGATCGAAGAGGTCAAGGAGACGCTCGCGACGCACGGTCTCAACCTGCGCGGGGAGGATGGCGCCACCTAATGCGCCACCAGCGCTCCGGCAAGAAGCTCGGTCGCGCCGCCGCCCAGCGTCGCGCGCTCTACTCGAACCTCGCCGGTGCGCTGATCGAGCACGGCCGGATCAAGACGACCGAGGCCAAGGCGAAGGCGGTCAAGCCGATCGCCGAGCAGATGATCACGCTGGGGCGGCGCGGCGATCTCCACGCCCGCCGCCAGGCGCTCTCCTTCCTGCGCTCGCAGGACGTCGTGCACAAGCTGTTCGCCGACGTCGGCCCGCGGTTCGCCGAACGGCCGGGAGGCTACTCGCGGATCGTGAAGATCGGCCCGCGCGCGGGGGACGCCGCGGTGATGGTGTACCTCGAGCTCGTGGACTTCGTGCCGGAGGCGTCGGTCGCACCCGTCGCCACGTCCCGCACGCCAGCAGCTGCAGCGGCCGAGTAGTTCAGTTAGCACGTGGCGCTCGTCGTCGCGCTCCTGCTCGCGTTCTTCGTCCTCGACGGGCCGTGGGACGTGCTCGTCGTCGTCGGCGCGCTCGTCCTCGAGGTCGGCGAGATCCTCTTCTGGTTCTGGTACAGCAAGCGGCGCCGCGTTCAGGTCGGCGCTGAGACGTTGATCGGCCTTCCGGGAGTCGTGATCACCGCCTGCCGGCCGCTCGGGCAGGTGCGCGTCGGCGGCGAGATCTGGGCGGCGCGCTGCGCGACGGGCGCCGATGTCGGAACGGAAGTGCGCGTCGAAGGGCGCGACGACCTGACGCTCGTCGTGGAAACCTCTCAGGCCTAGGTCGACTCCGCGATCTCCCGCTTCCGCCAGGGGACGACGACCTCGCGGACGAAGAGGTCGACGATCGCGGCGAGGGGCACGGCGACGAAGGCCCCCGCGAAGCCCCCGAGCGTCGCGCCGACGAGCACGGACACGAAGACCAGCAGCGGGTGGATGTCGAGCTGGTCGCCCTCGACGTAGGGCGAGATGAAGTAGCCCTTCCCGTTCTCGATCACGACCGACGCGGCGAACACGAGGCCGAACGTGCCCAGCCCTTCGAGCGCCGCGATGCCGAGCAGCGGGATGCGGGCGAGCCACGGGCCCGCCCGCGGGATCGCCTCCCCGAGCGCGACGATGATCGCGAGCACGAGCGCAAACGGGACGCCGATCACGAGCAGCGCGACGTAGGTCAGTGCCCCGACGATCGCCATCACGATCAGCTTTGCGCGGAGGTACGCGCCGACCCGCGTCCACATCTGCTCCAGGAGGCGCCCGACGAACTTCCGGTCGTCCGGGTGGACGAGCGTCAGCGTGAAGCCGAGGATTCGCTCCCTGTTCGTGACGAGCAGCAACGAGATCACGAAGACGCTCAGGGCGTCCAGGAAGAGCCCGAAGAGCGAGCCGGGCAGGCCGATCGCGAGGTCGCCCGCGCGCTCGAGGATCGCGTTTCCGAGCCGCTCCACCTGGACGTCGAAGGGCGGCAGGTTGCCGTAGTTCGAGCGGATCTCCTCGTATGCGTCCTTCAGCCGGTCATAGCGCTCCGCGTACTGGGGCGCGCGGTCGCCGAGATTGGCCACCTGGTCGAAGAGCGGTGGCGTGACGAACCAGAGCAGCCCGAAGACGAGCGCGAGCGAGACGAGGTAGATGAGGATCACCGAGATCGCACGTGGCACCCGCCAGCGCTCGAGCCGCCGCACGGGTCCGGTCAGGGCGGCGGCGAAGAGGATCGAGACGAAGAGGATGAGCAGGACGTGGGTGAGCCTGCCGAGCGCCTGGAGCGCGATCCAGGTGAGGATCGCGAGCAGCAGCGCGACGTAGATCGGCTTCGCCTTGTCCCAGACGGACTGCACTGGTGGAGTGTCGCGGCAAGGCCGGACGTGTCCACAATGCGCCCGTGCGGCTGAAGCTCACCCTCGAGTACGACGGGATCGACTTCCATGGCTGGGCGATCCAGCCCGGCCTTCGGACCGTCGAAGGTGAGTTCCGCGAGGCGCTCGGGAAGGTCTTCCCGCGCTGGTCGGAGCTCATCGTCGCCGGCCGAACCGACACCGGCGTTCACGCGCGCGGGCAGGTCGGCTCGGTCGACGTCGACGGCGGGCCGCCCACGGAGCGCACCGCGGGAGCACTCAACGCCGAGCTGCCGGACGACGTTGCGGTCGTCGCGGTGGAGGAAGTCGCGCCCGATTTTCACGCTCGACACGACGCTCGCTCGCGCACCTATCGCTATCGGATCTGGCGTCGCCGCACGCCGTCTCCCTTCGAGCTCGGCCGAAGCTGGTGGCTCCCGAGACCCTTCGACGAGGAGGGGCTCGCCGATGCCGCGCAGCTCGTGCTCGGCGAGCACGACTTCCGCGCGTTCACGCCGACGGAGACGCAGCACCGCGACTTCGTCCGCACCGTGCAATCGGCGGTGTGGCACCGGCACGGCGACGCGCTCGAGCTCGAGATCACCGCCAACGGCTTTCTGCGCCACATGGTGCGGGCGCTCGTCGGGACGATGGTCGAGCGCTCGCCGCGCGACCTCGAGGTGCTGCTCGAAGGAGGTGTGCGCGCCGATGCCGGGACGACGGCGCCGCCGTGGGGGCTTTACCTCGAGCGCGTCGACTACGAGGATCAGTAGCTGCGCAAGCCGCGAATCCGCTAGCGCGGAAAAACCCCTAAAGGCGGCCGCTTCGCGGCCGCTGCCGCAGCGATTTCACACCAGGCCGCTAGCGGACTTTGACGGGGAGGACGGCGCGCTGCGTTCCACCGTCGCCCTCGACCTCGGCCTGGAGCTCGGCCGACTCTCCGCGCAGCGATCTGGGCCAGACGTGCGTCCTCACGAGCTCTTCTTCGAAGGGGAACCAACCGAGCGTGTCGACCAGTTCCCCGTCGACGAAGATGCGCATCTTCGCGGTGCCGGCTGCGGTGCCTTTCTGCTTTGACTTCGCGCGGACGGTGTACCGCCACGGGCGCCCTGCGGTCGGCGTCGTGCTTTCACCGGTCAGCGTGACGGTGAACTCCGGTTCTCCGGTCGGCTCCTCGCCCGGCTTGGCCGTGTCCTCCGGCTGCGTGACCGTGAACACGTCCGTGCTCGTCGGAGCGGTCGTCCCCGGTGGTGCGGTTTGGTCGTTGCCCCCACCGCAGCCTGCGGCGAGCGTGAGCAGGAGCAGAAGCAGGAGGAGCGAGGAGCGGCGCACGGGCTGCATTCTGCCGACTTCGCCCGTCGATACGATCGGTAGGTGCGCTTCCGCACAGTTCTCTTCGATCTGGACGGCACGCTCATGGACTCGGGAGCGATCATCCTGGCCTCCTTCCGACACGCTACGAGCACGGTTTTGCGGCGGGAAGTCCCGGACCACGAGCTCCTGGCGGCAGTCGGCGGTCCCGGGCTCCGCGAGCAGATGGAGGCGCTCGACCCGGAGCACGCCGAAGAGCTGATCGAGGTGTACAGCGCCCACAACGCCGGGCTCCACGACGGGCTCGAGCCCTGCTCGGGCGTGCTCGACGCGCTCGATCTGCTGCACGCGGAAGGTCGGCGCCTCGGCGTCGTCACCGCGAAGCGTCGCGCCACGCTCGCGCTCGCGTTCGAGGTGCTCCCCGAGCTGCGGCGTTTCTTCGAGGTCACGGTCGCGGCCGAGGACACCGAGGGCCACAAGCCGAACCCGGAGCCGCTGCTCCTCGCGCTCGAGCGGTTGAACGAGAGCGCTGCCGGCTCGGTCTACGTTGGCGACTCGCCGTTCGACGTGCAGGCGGCGAAGGCTGCCGGGATCGCGTCGATCGCGGTCACCTGGGGTCGCATCCACTCGCGCGAGCGACTCGAGCGCGAGGCACCCGACGCGATCGTCGACAGCGTGGAGGGACTGCTTGGCGCGCTCTGACGACGCGAAGAAGCGCGCGGCCGAGTTGCGCGACCTGATCGACTACCACCTCTACCGCTACCACGTACTCGACGATCCGGAGATCTCGGACGCGGAGTTCGACAGGCTCTTCGACGAGCTCGTCGAGCTCGAGCGGAAGCACCCGGAGCTCGCAGCGCCCGATTCGCCGACGCAGCGGGTCGGTGCGCCGCCCTCGTCCGCGTTCGAGAAGGCCGACCACCCCTCCCCGATGGGCTCGCTCGAGAAGGTGACGACAAACGAAGCGCTCGAGAAGTGGCACGCGGACGTGACGAAGCGGCTCGGCACCGACGACGTGGCGTACGTGACTGAGCCGAAGATCGACGGCCTCTCGATCAACCTCGCCTACGAAAACAGCAGGCTCGCGCGAGGCGCGACGCGTGGCGACGGCCGCCGCGGCGAGGACGTAACGACGAACCTGAAGACGATCAAGGCGATCTCGACGCGCATGCAGCTCCCCAAGGGCGAGAAGCCGCTGCCGCTGCTCGAGGTGCGCGGTGAGGTCTACATGCCGCTGTCGGGGTTCCGCGAGCTGAACGAGCGGCTCGCCTCAGAGGGCAAGAAGACGACTCCGAACCCGCGCAACGCAGCCGCCGGCTCGCTTCGTCAGAAGAACTCGCAGATCACCGCGGAGCGGCCGCTCAACATCTGGGTCCACGGCCTTGGCCACCGCGGCGAGCTCCCGACCGAGGGCCACTGGGACGCCCTGCAGTGGCTGCGCGAGCGGGGTTTCCGCACGAATCCGCTCGCGGAGCGTCACGAGTCGATCGAGTCGGTCGCCCGTGCTGTTGCCGAGTGGGAGCAGCGGCGCCTGGAACTCGACTACGAGATCGACGGCATCGTGATCAAGGTCGACTCGTTCGCGCAGCAGGAGCGGCTCGGCGCGCTGCACGACCGCCCGCGTTGGGCGCGCGCGTTCAAGTGGGCGCCGATGACCGCGACCACGACGCTCCACAAGATCGCGATTCGCGTCGGGCGAACGGGCGCGCTGAACCCGTGGGGCATCCTCGAGCCGGTCGAGGTCGGCGGCGTCACCATCTCGCGCGCGACGCTGCACAACGAGGAGGACATCAACCGCAAGGACATCCGCGAAGGCGACGAGGTGATCGTCCAGCGCGCCGGCGACGTGATCCCGCAGGTCGTGGGCCCGGTGCTGCCGCGACAGAAGCGGACGAGGCGATTCCGAATGCCGGAGCGGTGCCCGCTCTGCGACGCGAAGATCGTCAAGCCGGAGGGCGAGGCGATGCACCGCTGCCCGAACCGCGCCTGCCCGTCGCGCGGGCTCGAGTCGCTGATCAACTGGGTGCAGGCCGCGGCGGACATCGAAGGAGTCGGTGAGCAGTCGGTGCGCCGGCTCTGGGAGCTCGGGCTCGTACGCTCGCTCCCCGAGCTCTACCGGCTGACCAAGGAGCAGCTGGCGGAGCTCGAGGGATACGGCGAGATCTCGGCGACGAAGGCGATCGAGTCGATCCAGGCTTCGAAGGCGATCCCCTTCAACCGCGTCCTGTTCGGGCTCAACATCCCGGACGTCGGCTGGGTGACCGCGCAGAACCTTGCGCGCCACTTCGAGCACGTCGATCGGCTGCTCGATTCGACGCCGGAGGAGGTCACCGAAGTCGACGGGATCGGCGCCGACCGTGCGGAGTCGATTGCGGAGTGGTTCTCCGACGAGCAGAACCGCGCGCTCGTCGCGGAGCTCCGCGACCTCGGCCTGCGCTTTCAGATCGGCGAGGAGGACAAGCCGAAGGAGGGTCCGCTCACGGGCAGCACCTACGTCGTCACCGGCACGCTCGAGGCGTTCTCGCGCGAGCAGGCGGCCGCCGCGCTCGAGGCGCTCGGTGCGAAGGTGACGAACTCCGTCTCGAAGAAGACGACCGGCCTCGTCGTCGGCGAGGAGCCCGGCAACTCGAAGCTGACCAAGGCCCAGCGTGAGGGAGTGCCGCTTCTCGACGAGTCGGCGCTGCTGAAACTGTTAGCCGGCGGCTAACACGAGCACGAAGCGGTCCTGCGCGAGCCGCGCCCACGTCGTCGACACGGGTCGCCCGTTGTGCAGGATCGCGAACGCGTAGCGACCGGTCACGTAGCCGGCGAGCGTCGACGCCGTGTCCGTCGTACCGGTCTTCGCCTGCACGCGCCCGCGCACGGGAGCGAGCCGGCGTTTCATCGTCCCGCTGAGCCCCGCCACCGGAAGGACGCGAACGAACACGGGCCGCACCGCCAGGTCGGTCCACGCGATCCGCAGAAGCGAGACGAGCGACGACGCCGTGAGCCGGTTCAGGAGCGAGAGCCCCGAGCCGTCGACAAGGCGCACGCCGCCGAGCGGCACGCCGAGCGCGCGCAGCACAGTCGTCGCGGCGGCGGCGCCGCGGGCGCTCGTCCCTGGTCCGCCCTCCTGCGCGCCGAGCTGCTTGAGGAGCATCTCCGCGGTGAAGTTGTCGCTCTCGACACCCATGTAGCGGACGATCGCGCCGAGCGTGGCCGAGTGCACGAACGCGAGCGGGAAGTCGGCCGCCGGCGTCGTACCGACGCGCGCACCGGCGTCGACGGCGACCCCCGCCGCACGCAGCTCGATCCGAAAGAGCTGCGCCGCGACGAGCGGGGGGTTGACCGCGATCCCGCGGCCGTAGCGTCCTCGGTCGACGATCAGCGCCGAGAGCGGGGGCGACTCCTCGACCAGGTAGGAGGGCTTCCAGCCCGAGACGACGCGACGCGAGTCGAAGTACGACTCGTCGCCGACGACGCCGCCCGTGACGCGTCGGATCCCGAACGCCCGCACGCCGCGAGCGAGTGCGCGCAGGTCGGCGCGGGACAGCGTGGGGTCGCCGAAGCCTTTCAGCACGAGCGCACCGCGCCACGTGGTGCCCTCGAGCGCACCGTCGCCGAGCACGTCCGTCTCGATCCTGAAGTCGGAGCCGAGGTCGTGGAGCGCCGCGAACGCGAGAGCGAGCTTCTCGGTCGACGCGGGCAGGAAGCCTCGCTGCTCGTTGTGCCCGAAGACTTTGCGGCCGGTGCGCAGGTCGATCGCGACGGCGCCGGTCTGGTCGCTCCGGACGTGTGGGACGGCGAGGGCCTTTGCCAGACGAGCCTGGAGCGGAGGAGCGGCCTGGGCTGGCCCTGGGGCCAGCAGCGCCGCCGCGAGGGCGACTACCGCCCAGGGGCGTGGGCCTGCCCGCCGGCCAAGATGGGCCGCACGGCCCATGCCCCTCGTCACGTCGGACTCCATAATCGTTGGCGACCCCCCCGGTCATCTCATGACGGACGTGAATGCCATCATCGCTGAGATCGAAGCCGTGCTCCACAACGACGACGCGCCACGCGCGCTCGACGAGATCGAGGATACGTTGACCTCCGGGTACGCGGCTGCTCTCGCGCTAGAGGCCGGGCGGTGGCGGATCGAGCGCGGGATCACCGAGCTCGCGGCCGAGCTCGGCGGCGAAGCGGACTTCGAGCTGCACAGGGCCGACGAGATCGTCGAGCTCGCGCAGCAGCTGAGCGCCGCAGACGCCGACCTCATCCGGCTGCGCGAGCTACTCGGTCCGCTGCGTGAGCGCGCAGACGCCGCGCGCGCAGCCGCGTAGTTCTCCCAAACGTTGATGTGAAAATGGTTGCGGCAGCGGCCACGAAGCGGCCGCCTTTACGTGCAAAGCGGTTCGGATCCGCGTAAGCGGATTCCCGACTTGCGCGCCTCCCAGCTATTAGACGATCCCGGACTTCACTGCGTAGACCGCCGCCTGGATGCGGTTGTCGATCTGCAGCTTCATCAGGATGTTCGAGATGTGGTTCTTGACCGTCTTCGGGCTGATGTGCAGCTCGCCGGCGATCATCGCGTTGTCCTTGCCGCTCGCGATCAGCTTCAGCACTTCGATCTCGCGGTCGGAGAGCTCGGCGCGGATCGTCTCCGCAATCGCGGGGACGCTGCTCGTCGAGCGGACGCGCTGGAGAACCTTCGACGCGATGTTCGGCGAGATGAGCGACTCGCCGATCGACGCCGCCCGGATCCCGGTCATCAGGTTTTGGATCGACGAGTCCTTAAGGAGGTAGCCGCACGCACCCGCGAGGATCGCGTCGAGCACGTCGCTGTCCTGGTCCGAGATCGTCAGCACGAGCACGCGGGTCAGCGGTGCGATGCCGGTGATCTGCCGCGTCGCCTCAACGCCCGTCATCCCGGGCATGTTCAGATCCATCACGACGACGTCGGGGGCGAGCTCACGGACCGACCGAACGGCGTCGCTCCCTGCTGCCGCCTCGCCGACCACCAGGATTCCCTGTTCCTCGAGCAGGTTGCGCAGGCCTGTGCGAAAGAGGTCGTGGTCGTCCACGATCACGACCCTGAGCGCATCGTGCCGAGGCTCGGTCGACTCCACCTGCTGTGTCATGTCCCCCCGCGTCGTGTTGCGGAGTCTAGCCGTGGAGCGTGATCGTCACGGTCCTGCGGCCCCACGCCAGCGCCTGCGCGACGATCGGGAACCAGAGGTCGATCGTCGCTCCGCGCACGGCGCCGCCGGTGTCGGCGGCCACGCCCTCGCCGTATCCGGGGATCGTCATCCGGGTGCCGAGCGGGATCACCGACGGGTCGACGGCGACGATCCCCCAGCCGGTCGGCAGGCCGCTGGCGGTTCGCCCGCGCAGCGCGTAGCCGGTTGACGTGACGGTCAACGTCTGCTCGCCCCCGGTGTACGCGGGTGCGGGCGCGGAGACGGGCGCTGCCGCCTCGTCCCGCGAGACCTCGAGCGCCTCCGTGTGCTCGCCCGCGGCTCGGGCCGTGCTGCGCACGCGCTCAAGCCGTCGCGCGTTGAAGCCACGCTGTCGGGCCAGCTGAGCAAGATATGTCGTGCGCTCGGCGCGCGCGGCTGCAAGGGCGGCCGCCGTCGCCTCAGCCGCGGACTCGGCCTCCCGCAGCGCCGCGACGCGAGCCAACACGCGCGTCTTCGCGTCGGTCAGTTCGGCTCGCGCCTGCCGGACCTTGCGCAGGAGGTCCCGGTCGCCGGAGGCGATGCTGCGGAGCCCGTCGAGCCCTCCGATCGCCTCGTCGAGCGTCTCGGCGCCGAGCAGGATCGCCACGGGGTCGAGCTGCCCCTGCTGGTAGAGCTGGCGGATCCGCGCCCCGAGGTGCTCCTCGGCGATGTAGGCCGACTGCCAGGCCACGTCGAGCTCGATCCGCAGACGGGTCAGGCGGGCCTCGGCGGCCTCGCGCCGGGCCGTCAGCGCCTCGAGGTGGGAGCGCGCTGCGGCGAGCCGGGCCTCCAGGGAGTAGAGCTCCTGCGTGGCCGCCTGTTCCTTCGCCGCGAGGGAGGTGTCCTGCTGCCTCAACTCCGCGGCAGCGTCCGAGGGCGCGGCTGCGCCGCCCGCCGCCGGGAGCGCCAGAATCGCGGTCAGACCCAGCAGAACAGCGACTCGGCGCGTTGCGAGCTGGCTCGAGCACCCGCGCACGAGCTCGGACGGTACCAGACCGTCCGAGCTTGTAACACCGGTGATTTGCCCGTACGCAGCGGTTTTCGGCCTGGGAATGCGTTGCACGCGTCCGCAAGGGTTGGTAGCCTCCAGCCCTTGTGACGGCCCCCGCCCCGTGGGTCGCGCATTTTAGGAGCTGGAGACTATTCGACTAACCCGCCGAATCCTCCCAGCGTTCGTGCTCGGACTGGTCGCAACCCTCGCGACCGCCGGCGGAGCGACTGCGGAGCCGTCGCAAGTCGAGCAGCAACAGGCGCGCGCGCAGAGCGTGCTCCAGCAGATCCAGCAGATCGACTCGGAGTTGAGCCACGCCGTCGAGGCCTACAACCTCGCCAACGTGAAGCTCGACCGGATCAAGAGCGACCTCGTCCGGAACACGCGCCACCTCGGGCTCGCGAAGCAGAACCTCGGCAGCGCCGAGAAGCGTCTCGCCGATCGCGTCGTCTCGCTCTACACCGCGGGCGAAGAAAACTCGACCGTCGCGGTGCTGCTCGGGGCGTCGAGCCTCGACGAGCTGCTCGACCGCATCGAGACTGCCAACCGCGTCTCCGACCAGGATGCGACCACGCTTGGGCAGGTGATCCGCTATCGCGCGCAGGTCAAGCGCGAGCGCCTGCAGCTCAAGAAGGCGCGCGCCGCCCAGGCGGAGGTCGTCGCGACGAAAGCTTCGCAAAAGGCCTCGATCGAGAGCCAGCTGGCGCAACGCCAGTCGATGCTCGCCGGGATTCGCAGCGAGATCCGGCGGATCCAGGCGGCGGAGCGCAGGCGCTCGCTCGCGATCGCCGCCAGCCTGCAGGGCCAGCCCGTTGCGAATGCGTCGTCATCAGGTGTCAGCGCTGCGGGCGTCACGCCGGACGGAGCCGTGGTCGCGCCGCCGGCGCGATACGGCGGTGTCGTCGGGATCGCGATGCGCTACCTGGGCATTCCCTACAAGTGGGGTGGCGCTTCCCCGTCGACGGGCTTCGATTGCTCAGGCTTCACGCAGTACGTCTTCGCGCAGATCGGCGTTTCGCTCCCTCACTACACCGGATCTCAGTATGCGATGGGCACCCCGGTCTCGCGCGACCAGCTCCAGGCCGGCGACCTCGTCTTCTTCAACGGTCTCGGGCACATGGGAATCTACATCGGGGGCGGCAACATGATCCACGCGCCCCACACCGGCGATGTCGTCAAGATCTCATCGATGACCGGCTGGTATTCGCAGACGTACGTCGGCGCGCGCCGTCTCTGACGATCGTCGCTACCCAGACGCTCGTCAGATTGCAGCTTGTGCCGGGCTCGGGCCCGTGACCGGCTTTGACGCACTCTCCGTCTCCACCCAGTCCTATCCGTGGTGTTCTCCCGTTGCGTGGGGCTTCATGATCTCGATTTCTCGCTCTTGCGCTTCGATGATCGCCGTGGCAAGTCGCTTGATCTCTGCGTGCTGTCCGCGCCGCTGCGCAGCCTCAGCCATCGCGATCGCGCCCTCGTGGTGAGCGATCATCATCATGGCGAACGTTGCATCGAGATCGACTGCACCCGACACCTCGTCTGCGCTGCCGTGTCCCATCCCAAGCTCGCTCGCGGGCACACCTAGGACTTCCGGCAGGACGGGCCCGAGCGTTCGAGAGCCGAACCATCGCTCGCGCCAGCCGAGCATCTGTTCTATTTCCTTCTGTTGCGAGCCGACGATGTCGGTCGCGACCTTCTGCAGATCAGGCTGCGTGAGCCCGCGAACGTCTGCTGCTACCGACATCTCGATTGCCTCGCGATGATGCGGCACCATCGCGTCGATGAAGGCCTGATCGAACGGCACCGACCCGGAAACAGCAGTCGCGGTCGACGCGCCTGTCCCGGAGGCGTCTCCACCACCACCGCAGCCGGCTGCAGCGGTCGACACGGCGGCACCGATGAGAACGAGAACTGCAAGACGGTTCATTAGTTCCTCCTCTGCGCGCACGGGGCGCTATCTGATGTCCGCCGTCGATCATGCGGTGGCGGAGGTGGCGCCAGACCAGCACGATTGATGACGGACAAACACGAACGAGACCTCCTTCGGCAGAAAACCGAGCGGCGGACCGCTCGCCGTCTACAGCCGAAGCGGTGCTCGAGCTAGTGCGTCAGAGTGAATCCGTGAGCGTTCGTGGCCCGACGGCGGGCCGCGATCGTGGTGCAAGCTCGGCCGACCGGAGAGGAGGCGCTGCCGCGGTTGAATTACGAGGGCGCCTGCGGCAAACGTGAGTGCAACGCAGATCGCCATCATCCCGTCGAGTGCATGCTCAGCGTCGTGAATGAGCACGAAGACGATCAGCAACGCGAGAAGCGCGACGACGAAGATCCCAAGCCAGCGATGGCGGCAAGCCCGTTCAATCTCCGTCCGGAGGCGAAGCACGGACCACATCGTAATCAACGATGCCTCCGCTAGGCTCGTCAGCAGGCTTGCGAGGAAGTGCGGTCAACCGTCGCCTAGCCGAGCGTCGAGCGTCGCCAAAGCGCTACCGCCGCCGCGATCCATCGCACGACGACGTGCGCAGGACGTTGCGAGCCGACCCGCGGCCGAAGATACGCCAGCGCTCGCCATGCTTCACGATGATGCTCACGGACGTCACGGCGCCGCTTCCGTCGAGACGCCGGATGTTGCCGGTGTTCACGCGGATCACCGCCGGACCCCTGCCCTTGAGGAAGCGGCTGACCCTGAATCGCTGAACCCCGGTCGATGTCGGTCCTTCCAGTGCGACTCCGTCGAAGATCACATCTGCCCGCGCGCGCTGTTCGGCCGGTGACATCCGGATGCACGAGGCGGTCGCGCTCGCCGGCAAGACAGCAGCTGCGACCAGCACGGTCGCGAATGGAATGCTGAATGGTCTCGTCATGGCCTTCTTACGTCACCGAGGTTCGATTTCGCCACAATGCCAATAGCTAGTACGCGGAGCCGGCTCGGGTGTCGGCAGAGTGCCGGTCGTGCACCACCGCGTGTCCCCGGCCACGGGCGATGAGCCAGCGGTTGACCGGGAAAGCGACAACGAAGGCCACCACCAGCGCGAACGCGAGACTGCCCCAGAAGAGCAGGTTGGTGAGCCCTGCTTTCCATCGCTCCGGGCACGAGCAACATCACGGCGTTGTCGACGATCTCCATGACCGTGATCGAGAGTGTGTCGGCGACGAAGGCGATCCCCGCTGCGGCGCCGAATGCGAGGCCTGAGCGAAGGAGCGGCACGGCCGTGAACGAGTAACCGAAGATGAACGCGAGCACGACTTCAAGCGCAATCGTCTGCCAGTCTCCCCACCCGAGGGCTGTGCCGATGATCATCCCCAAGACC
>JACCTU010000013.1 GCA_013812235.1 Actinomycetota bacterium
CTGTAGCCGACCGCGCGCACCTCGTAGCCGAGCGTCGTCCGGTTGAGGATGAACCAGTAGGCGACGAGTGCTGCCAGCGCGATGAAGAGCCCGATGTGCAGCCCCTGCAGCTGCGCGTCGCCCCACCACACGTGCAGCTTCACGTTGTCGAAGATGTCGTTCGAGATCGGCACCGACTTGTTCGCGTCGTTCTGCAGCGGTCCGTCGAGCCCAAAGGCATACGTCCCGACCCAGTACGCGATCCAGTTGAGCATGATCGTCGTGATCACCTCGTGCGCGCCGACCGTCGCCTTCAAGATGCCGGCGATCCCCGCCCACAAGGCGCCGGCGAGCATCGCCAGGACGATTGCGAGGAACGCGTGCGGGATGCCGGGCAAGCTCCCCCAGGTCGTCCCTACCCAGACCGCGGTGATCGCGCCCATCGCGTACTGGCCCTGGCCGCCGATGTTGAACATTCCGCAGCGGAAGGCGAACGCGACCGCGAGCCCCGTCAGGATCAGCGGCGTCGTCACGAGCAGCGTCTGCTGGATGTTGAACTCGGCGGCGACTCTCGCGTCGCCCGAGACCCAGGGGAAGAACCAGTTCAGGCCCGTGCCGTCGAAGATTCCCTTGTACGTCGAGATCGGGTTGTGGCCGGTGGCCGCGACGACGACCCCGCCGATGAAGAACGCGGAGATCGTCGTGATGATCGGAGTGACGATGCCGCCGGCGCGCTGGTAGAACGCCATCCGAGCTGCGGTGCTCGGCGCATAGTCGCCGCCGGTCGGCTGCTGCGGGACCTGCGACTCGGGCGGCGTGGCGCTCAAGCAGCCGCCTCGCGAGTGCCTCCGACCATCGCGAGTCCTAGCTCCTCCTGCGTCGCGGTCGGCGGGTACTCGCCGGCGATCCGCCCCTCGTAGACCACGAGGATGCGGTCGGAGAGCGACAGCACCTCCTCGAGCTCGAAGGAGACGAGAAGGATCGCACGGCCCTCGTCGCGCTCCTCGACGAGGCGGCGGTGGACGAACTCGATCGCGCCCACGTCGAGGCCGCGGGTGGGCTGCGCAGCGATGAGGACCTGCGGATCTCGCTCGACCTCCCGGGCCAGCACGACCTTCTGCTGGTTGCCGCCCGAGAGCGCCGCGGCCCGCGTCTGCGGACCGCCACCGCGCACGTCGTAGGCGGTGAGCAGTCCCTTCGCGCGCTCGACCATGCGCCGCGGGCTGAGCCACCCGAAGCGCGAGACCGGCGGCTGCCGGTACGCGAAGAGCGCAAGGTTCTCCGCGAGCGTGAACTCGAGCACGAGCCCGCGCCGCTGCCGGTCCTCGGGGATGTGGCCGACGCCCTCGTCAAGGTGCTCGCGGACGCTCGTGCTCGTCACGTCGTCTCCGCCGACCACCACGCGGCCCGACTCGGGCTTCCGCAGTCCGGTCAGCGCGTCGATCAGCTCCGACTGGCCGTTGCCGTCGACGCCCGCGACCCCGACGATCTCCCCCGCACGCACCTCGAACGACACGTCGCGCACGGCCAGCAGGCCGCGGTCGTCCTCGACCGACAGGTTCTCGACGACGAGCACCGGCTCCCGCGGCTGCGCCGACTTCTTGTCCACCCGGAGGAGCACCTCGCGGCCGACCATCATCGTCGCGAGCCCTTCCTCCGTTGCACCTTCGCGTGGGACGGTGTCGACCACCTTGCCGCGGCGCAGCGTCGTGATCCGATCCGAGATCTGGAGCACCTCGTCGAGCTTGTGGCTGATGAAGATGACCGCCATCCCCTCACGGGTGAGCGTCCTGAGGATCTCGAAGAGCTCCTTCGCTTCCTGCGGCGTCAGGACCCCCGTCGGCTCGTCGAGAATCAGGATCTCCGCACTGCGGTAGAGAGCCTTGAGGATCTCGACTCGCTGCTGCGTCCCGACCGAGAGACTCTGGACCAGCGAACGCGGGTCGATCGAGAACTTGAAGCTGCGTGCGAGCTCGGCCACGCGCTGCTCGGCCCTGTCGTAGTCCAGGAGAATGCCGTCGCGCCGCGGCTCTTCGCCGAGCACGATGTTCTCGGCCACGGTCATCACGGGGATCAACATGAAGTGCTGGTGGACCATCCCGATCCCGTTCTCGATCGCAGCCCGCGGCGACTCCATCGTCACCGGCTTCCCCTTCACGAGGATCTCCCCCTCGTCCGGCGTGTAGAGGCCGTAGAGGATGTTCATCAGCGTCGACTTGCCCGCGCCGTTTTCGCCGAGGAGGGCATGCACCTCACCCGCGCGCAAGTCGAAGTCGACCGCGTCGTTCGCGACGATGCCGGGGAAGCGCTTCGTGATGCCGCGCATCTCGAGGACGGGGATCTCGGACGCCACCTCGGATGCGATTCTAAGCAGATAAGGGCGGGCCGCATGGGCCC
>JACCTU010000021.1 GCA_013812235.1 Actinomycetota bacterium
GCGACGTTCGCGGGCCTGGTTCCACAGACTCTTCGCGCCGTACAGGTTCGCCATCTGGATCAGCGACTCGCCTCCCGGCTTGAGCACCCGCCCGATCTCCTCGAACGCCGCGAGCGAGTCACGCTTCGAGAAGTGCTGGAAGACGCTGTACGAGAACACAACGTCGACGCTCGCGTCGGCAAACGGGAGGTGCCGCGCGTCGCCGACGACGTACTGCGCCTCGACGCCGAGCTGGTCGGCAACGCGACGGGCGGCCTGGACGCCTTTGAGTGACGGGTCGAGCCCGGTCGCGGCATACCCGCGTTGCGTTGCGGCGACGCACCAGCGACCCCAGTTGGACCCGAGCTCGAGAAAGCTTCGGCCCTCGCCGGGCGGGAGGCGAAGCTCGGGGATCGGATACTCGGGCAGATCGGCAATCAGGTGCTCGTAGAGACGCCCGCATGTCGCGCCGATCACTTCCCGCACGAACGGGTCGATGCCCTCGCGCACGGGCGGCGGCAGCTGCTCGACCTTCCCGCACGCCGCGTGGGTCGGCGCCGCTTCGTCGACGAGGAGCACCGGGATCCCGTCCACGATCGGGTACTCGTGACCCTGCTCGCAGACGCCGTCGCGCAGCGCGCTTCGGTCGCGCGGGCAGACGAGCTCGAGTGGCACTACGCCGCGACGGATCGGATGTTCACGCTGTCGGCGAGAGTGGTGGGCGCGTGCGCGCGCTTCAGCAGCTCGGAAACTTGCACGATCGCGCGGAAGTGCTGAGGCAGCAGATCGAGGTCGCGCTTCTGCGGGTTCAGCGTGAAGAAGCCGTCCGTCGAAAGCTCGGTGGGCCCGATCCGGCCGAAGACACGCTTCAGCTCCGACGGCGTCCAGTAGCGCACCTCGAACTCGTCGCCCTCGCGGAATCGGCGCTGCGCGAGGCGCACGAGGTTGAGGGCGCCGAGCGCGTTCGGCATCTGCACCCAGGAGTAGCCGGCTCGCCGAAGCACGCGGCGGATGTCGTCGACCGAGGTCGCGACGTCGGACTTCGAGAAGTGCTGGAGGACGCCGTACGAGAAGACGACATCGAACGTCTCGTTTGCGAAGGGCAACCGGCGCGCATCCGCGACGACGTAGCGCACGTCGTCGACGCCGAGCTGGCGCGCGATGCGGCGTGCCGCGACGATGGCCTCGAAGGACGGGTCGATCCCGATCGGGCGGTAGCTGCTCTGCGCCGCCGCGATCGTCCAGCGTCCCCAGTTGCAGCCGATGTCGAGCAGCAGCTCACCGTGACCGCGCGGGAGCGGGAAGTCAGGGATCGGGTACCTCGGCATCCCACCGGAGAGGTGCTTGTAGAGGTTCCCGTGCGTGCCGAGGATCAGCTCCGCGACGTACGGGTCGACCGCGTCGCCCTCGACCGGCGGCGGCTCCGCAGCGCGCACCCGCTCGATCTGCTCCGGCTTCGACCAGTAGCCCGGCTGCGTCGGCTCGATCTCGTCGTCGACCACCATCACCGGGATGCCGTCGACGAACGGGTACTCGTGTCCGTGCTCGCAGGCGAGCGACTCGCCGCGTGGCTGGAGACGCGAACGGTCGCGCGGGCACGCGAGCTCCTGCCAGAGCTGCACCGCGGTCTGCGTCACCGCGTCCCCGCCGCTTTCTCCCAGACCGCCGGCACGCCGGAGCGAAGATAGCCCGCGAGCGCCTCGACCGTGGCCCACGTCACGAGCACGTAGTAGCGCGGCAGGCCGGGCCGGAGCGCGGCGAGGCCGAGGAACGCGAGCTGGCCGGCGAAGAGGGCGCGGTAAAGGGTTCCCTGGCCGAGCAGGGCAGCGTTCACGCCCAACACGGTGACATGAAGCAAGCCGGAGGCATAACGCAGGTGCCGGTGCGAGACGACTTCCGTCAGGTAAAGGGGGCCGAGGCCGCGCAGCATCCTCCCCTCGAGCACGATCGCCCAGCAGTGCTCGAACATGCGCACCTTGCGGCGGTACTCGTCGCCGATGTTCGGCGTCGGCTTCTCGAACGCGACTGCTTCACCTTCGTAGACCGCGCGCCGGCCGCGCTGAACCATCAGGTACGGGAACGAGAGGTCGTG
>JACCTU010000038.1 GCA_013812235.1 Actinomycetota bacterium
AAGTCGGAGTAACCTGTAGCGCGTGGAAAACGCGAAGCGTTTTTCACGCTTGCGAGCGCCCGTAGCTCAGTGGAAGAGCGGCGGCCTTCTAAGCCGTTGGTCGGAGGTTCGAATCCTCCCGGGCGCACTCTTACGCCGCCGAGCGGCGCTGGTGGGCTTCGACGACTGCGCTCGCGCAGTCGGTGATCGCCGTGGCGCGGGCGACGTCTTCGGTGGTGAAGGCCGTCGTTCCCTCGCGGTAGACCTCGAACAGCCCCCAGCAGTCCTCTTCGACCACGAACGGGAGCATGATCAGGGAGTCGAATGTCAAGTCGCGCAGGAGCTCGGCCTCGCTCTGGTCGACGTCCGCGTCGAGGAGCGAGACGATCTGCGGCTCGCAGCCTTCGATCACCTCCTGCGTCAACGGGAAGTCGGGCAGCAGGTAGCCGCGTCCGAGCTGGATCCTCCGCCCGTGGCGCGAGTGCTCGCAGAGGTCGACGAGGAGCTGGCCGACCACGCGGGAGAGGTTGCACGCGTCCGCTTCGAGCTCGTTCGTCAGGAGAACGCACGTCGCCTTGAGGACGCCGGGGACCGTCGTCTCGCGCTCGAGCGTCTCCGCCGCGGAGAGAGCCATGAGCGGGGTATCGACGCTTTCGCCCGACGGCTTTACGGCTGCGGGAGGCCGGCGTTCATCCGGCTCCCGCAAGACCTAGGTGGCGGACGGGACTCGAACCCGCGACCACCGGGACCACAACCCGGGGCTCTACCAACTGAGCTACCGCCACCTCGCGAGGGACAGGATAGCCTCGGCGCGTGCGCGTCCTCGCGTCTCGAAGGTTTCCGGGACCAGCCTGGGACGCGCTCGACGACGTCGGTGTGGAGTGGCCGGTCGCCGGACCACGGCCCGGCGTCGAGGTCTTGGCGGTCGTCGCAGCCACCGTCGACGACGAGCTGCTCGAGCTCCTGCCCGACCTCCGGCTCGTCGCGGGCTACGGCGTCGGCTACGACGAGATCGACGTCGAGGCCTGCGCTCGCCGCGGCGTCGCCGTCACCAACACGCCCGACGCTCTCGGGACCGCCACCGCCGACTTGACGATGGCGCTCGTGCTCGGGTGCCGCCGCCGCATCGTCGAAGGCGACCGGTTCGTCCGAGAAGGGAGGTGGGCGTCGGGTTGGGTCGTGGGCGAGCTTCTCGGCGACGAGATCGGCGATGCGACCCTCGGGATCGTCGGCCTAGGCCGGATCGGCAGCGCGGTCGCCACCCGCGCGCGGGCATTCGGGATCAACGTGCTCCACACGCGCCGCGAGGACGACGGGAGCCGCGAGTTCCGCGAGCTCGACGATCTGCTTCGCGAATCCGACGTCGTCACGCTCCACGTGCCGCTCACCGCTGAGACGCATGGGCTGCTCGACGCTCGGCGACTCGCGTTGCTCCGGGACGGTGCGTGCCTGATCAACACTGCGCGCGGCGCGATCGTCGACGAGGACGCCCTCGTCGCCGAGCTCGCGTCGAGACGTCTGCGCGCGGGCCTAGACGTCTTCGTGCAAGAGCCCGACGTGCCGCAGGCGCTCCTCGACTTGCCGAACGTCGTTCTCTCTCCGCACGTGGGGAGCGCGACGCGCGCGACGCGCGAGGCAGCCACGGCCGAGCTCGTCGCGAACATCCTCGCCGCGCTCGAGCGGAGACCGCTGCCGAATCCGGTTCCCGGCTCGGCTACCGTGTCGTGAAGGCCCCGTAGCTCAGTGGATAGAGCGGCAGACTTCGAATCTGCGCGCGGTGGTTCGACTCCACCCGGGGCCATCAGCCCGGAAAGTCGCGTTGACGCGCTCAACTTTCCGGGTCTCCTTCACCGACTGCGTGTCGGAGCCGACGCCGGCAAAGCCGGCATCGGCGTCACATCAACGGGGGCACGGCGGCGCTAGCCTTCGGCTGCACCGCGCGGGTGTGGCGGAACTGGTAGACGCGGCGGGTTTAGGACCCGCTGGGCGAAAGCCCTTGGAGGTTCGAGTCCTCTCGCCCGCACTGGTCCCCCTAGCGGACGGGCAGCACGAGCTCGAAGCGCGCGCCGTGCGGCTCGACCGACTCGTTGATCAGATCGCCGCGGTGCGCCTGCGCGTACGAGCGGGCGACCGCGAGTCCGAGCCCGGTGCCCGGGCGGGACGGAGAGCCGGTGCTCCGCGTGAAGCGCTCGAAGAGCTCGGGCACGAACTCGAGCGGCACGTCGTCGCCACGATCCTCGACGTTGACCCGAAAGTGCCGGTCGTTCTTCTCGGCTGAGATCGCACGGGAGCCGAGCCGTAGCGGCAGGTAAGCTTTTCGGCGACGGTCGCGGATCGTCGGGGAGGAGGCGGCCGACGTCGATGAGCACGCGAGCGCGACGAACGCCAGCACTGCTCAGAGGCCGGCCCTGTCGCGGTGGCGCCACCAGAGCCAGACTGCGGCCACGGCGACAACCGTGTAGAGGCCGAGATTGACGTACTGGACGATCTCGACGACGTCTTTCACCGAACGCGCTCCTTCTTGGGTAACGAGCTAACGGGCTGTGCAGGCGATGTCCGTCCGCCGAGGAACCCGTCCGGCGCGTCTTTCGAGGCCCCCGGGCAGACCCATCCCGCCTAGCGCGAAAGCTCTCCGGCACAATGCCCGGATGGAGCCCGAGCTCGAGGAGCTGCCCGACAACCGCGTGCGCCTCACCGTGGACGTGCCGCGAGCGCAGTTGGAACACGCGGTCGAGCATGCCGCCTCGGACCTGGCCGAAAGCGTCAAGATCCCCGGCTTCCGCCAGGGGAAGGTGCCGATGCCCGTGCTCCTCGCCCGCGTCGGCCGCGAGCGGCTGCACAGCGAGGCGGTCGAGAGCCACATCGGCGGCTGGTTCATGAACGCAGCGGCGCGCTCCCGGATCCGTCCGGTCGAGCAGCCCCAGTACGACTACGAGCTTCCGGAGACGCCGGCCGAAGACTGGCGCTTCACGGCGACGGTGTCCGTCCAGCCGAAGCCCGAGCCGGCGGACTGGACGCAGCTCGAGGTGCCGGCACCGGCGCCGGAGGTCCCCGAGGAGCTCGTCGAGCACGAGCTGAACGTCCTGCGCAGCTCCGTTGCTGAGCTGACACCGTGGTCGTCGACCTCGTCGTCGAGGGCCAGGAGCCGCAGCGCGACTACGTCGTCGAGCTCGGCGGGGGACGGCTCGTCCCCGAGCTCGAGCGCGCGCTCGTCGGGATGTCTCCCGGCGAGAGCCAGGAGGTGCGCTTCGAACGCTCCGACGACGAGTCCGGGACGGTCGCGCTCGCCGTCAAGGAGATCAAGGAGAAGGTGCTGCCGCCGCTCGACGACGACCTGGCGCGCGCTGCGAGCGAGTTCGACACGCTCGACCAGCTCCGCGTGGACATCGAGTCCCACCTCCGCGAGCAGCTCGAGGAGGAGATCGAGGGCGCAGTGCGCGCCGCTGCCGTCGACCAGCTCGTCGAGGCGACCGGCGTGCAGGCGAGCGGCCCGCTCGTCGAGGCCCGAGCTCGCACGCTGCTGAACAACCTTGCGCGCTCGCTCGCTGCGCGCGGCCTCAGCCTCGACACGTACGTGTCGCTCTCCGGCGTCTCGCCCGAGCAGCTTTCCGAGCAGATCCGCGGGGAGGCAGCCCAGTCGGTCGCCCGGGAGCTCGTGCTCGAGGGGGTCGCCGACAAGCTCGAGCTCGACGTGCCCGACGGAGAGGTCGAGGCGCTCGTCCGCGAGGAGGCCGAAGCCGCGGGCGACGATCCCGACGAGCTGCTGCAGCGACTGCGCGACGCGGGCACGTTCGAGGATTTGCGCGAAGACATCCGCCTGCGGGCGGCGCTCGACCGCGTGGCGGCCGAGGTCAAGCGGATCCCGGTCGAGCTGGCCGAGGCCCGCGAGGCGATCTGGACCCCAGAGAAGGAAAAACCCGAGACACCGACAAAGTTGTGGACCCCCGGCACCAAGGAGACCGCATGAGCCCGCTTGTCCCAATGGTCATCGAGCAGACGTCGCGCGGCGAGCGCGCCTTCGACATCTACTCGCGACTGCTCAACGAACGAATCATCTTCCTCGGCACGCCGGTGGACGACCAGATCGCGAACCTGATCGTCGCGCAGCTGCTCCACCTCGAGTCAGAGGATCCCGACAAGGACATCTCGATCTACATCAACTCGCCGGGCGGCGTCGTGTACGCCGGGCTCGCGATCTACGACACGATGCAGTTCATCAAGCCCAACGTCCAGACGATCTGCGTCGGGATGGCGATGTCGATGGGCGCCGTGATCCTCGCGGGCGGAACGCCCGGCAAGCGCCTGGCGCTCCCGCACTCGAAGATCCTCATCCATCAAGGCTCGGCCGGCTTCCACGGGCAGCCCACGGACATCGAGATCCAGGCGCGTGAAGTGATCAGCCTCAAGCGGCTGATGGAGGAGATCATGGCTCAGCACACGGGTCAGGACCTCGAGAAGATCGCCAAGGACATGGACCGCGACTACTACATGACCGCCGAGGAAGCCAAGGAGTACGGCGTGATCGACACGGTCGTCTCCAGCCGGGATCCGATCAGCAGGGCTGCGGCGGCCTAGGCAAACCGTGGTTTTCGCGCTACAAGGAGAGACGATGCCGGAGCGGCGAACGCAGATCACTCGTTCGAGGGAGACGAGCCGGAAGCGATTCCGGGTACTAGAGTCGAACTGATGGCACGCGCGAGCGAAGGAAACGAGCAGCTCCTCTGCAGCTTCTGCGGGAAGTCGCAGCGGCAGGTCAAGAAGCTGATCGCGGGCCCCGGGGTCTACATCTGCGACGAGTGCATCGATCTCTGCAACGAGATCATCGACGAGGAGCTCACGACCCCGACCCAGCTCGACCTCGACCTGCCGCGCCCGCGCGACATCTACGCGGTGCTGAACGACTACGTCGTCTCGCAGGAAGAGGCGAAGCGCACGCTCGCGGTGGCGGTCTACAACCACTACAAGCGCGTCCAGATGGGTACCGAGGACGGCGAGGTCGAGCTGCAGAAGTCGAACATCCTGCTGCTCGGGCCGACCGGGTGCGGCAAGACGCTCCTCGCGCAGACGCTCGCGCGGATCCTCAACGTCCCCTTCGCGATCGCCGACGCAACCGCCCTCACCGAGGCGGGTTACGTCGGCGAGGACGTCGAGAACATCCTCCTGAAGCTGATCCAGGCGGCGGACTTCGACATCAAGAAGGCCGAGACCGGGATCATCTACATCGACGAGGTCGACAAGATCGCGCGCAAGGCGGACAACCCGTCGATCACACGCGATGTGTCGGGCGAGGGCGTGCAGCAGGCGCTGCTGAAGATCCTCGAGGGAACGGTCGCCTCGGTGCCGCCGCAGGGCGGGCGCAAGCACCCGCACCAGGAGTTCCTCTCGATCGACACGACGAACATCCTCTTCATCTGCGGCGGCGCGTTCGCCGGGCTCGACAAGATCATCGCGAAGCGGATCGGCAAGAACGCGGTCGGCTTCGGCGCGGAGATCCGCTCGAAGCACGACTCCGAGAAGAGCGAGCTGCTGTCGGGCGTGATGCCGGAGGACCTGCTCTCGTTCGGACTGATCCCCGAGTTCATCGGCCGGCTCCCGGTCGTCTCCGCGGTGCATCAGCTCCAGCGCGAGGACCTCGTGCAGATCTTGATGGAGCCAAAGAACGCGCTCACGAAGCAGTACCAGCGCTTCTTCGGATACGACAACATCGAGCTCGTCTTCACCGATGACTCGCTCTGGGAGATCGCCGACAAGGCGCTCGTGCGCGAGACCGGCGCCCGTGGCCTCCGCTCGATCATCGAGGCGGCGCTGCTCGACGTGATGTTCGAGCTTCCGTCCCGCAAGGACGTGTCCAAGTGCGTGATCACCAAGGAGACGATCGCGAACGGGATTCGCCCGACGCTCGTCACGAGCGCGGGCGCCGACGCCGAGGAAGAGGCAGACGAGCCGCTCCTCGCCGAAGAGTCCGCCTAACAAGCGGAAAAACAGCTTCGCTGTTTTTCCGCGACGTAAAGTGCGCCCGTGTTCACGACTCGTCCTGAGCTGCACGGGACCTTCGGGATGGTGGCTTCGACGCACTGGCTCGCGTCCGCGGCGGGGATGCGACTGCTCGAGGCCGGTGGCAACGCGTTCGACGCGGCCGCGGCTGCGGGGTTCGTGCTCCAGGTCGTCGAGCCCCACCTGAACGGGCCCGGCGGAGACCTGCCGATCGTGCTCTACGCGACCGAGCACGACGAGGTGATCGTGGTGTGCGGGCAAGGTCCGGCCCCGGCGGCCGCGACGACCGAGCGCTTCCGCGAGCTCGGGCTCGACCTCGTCCCCGGGACGGGTTTGCTCGCCGCGTGCGTCCCAGGGGCTTTCGACGCCTGGCTCCAGATGCTGCTCGAGCTCGGCACCGCGTCTCTTCGCGACGTGCTCGAGCCCGCGATCGGCTACGCGCGCGACGGCCATCCCGTCCTGCCCCGCGTCGCCGAGGGGATCGCGTCGCTCGAGCCGCTCTTCCGCGCCGAGTGGCCGACGTCGGCGGAGACCTGGCTCCCCGCACCGGCCCCGTGGTCGCTCTTCCGCCGCCCGGTGCTGGCCGAGACGTACGCGCGCGTTCTGGACGAGGCGGAAGCGGCGTCGGCCGATCGCGACGGGCAGATCCAGGCCGCGCGAGACACGTGGTATCGCGGCTTCGTCGCGGAGGCGATCGGCGCGTTCTGCGAGCAGACCGAGACGCCGGACAGCTCGGGTCGGGCGCATCGCGGTCTGCTCACCGCCGACGACCTCGGTGCGTTCGAGGCGTCCTTCGAGGCGCCCGTGAGCCTGAGCTACGAGGGCTGGACCGTCTATAAGACGGGGCCGTGGGGCCAGGGGCCGGTGTTGCTGCAACAGCTCGCGCTGCTCGAAGGCTTCGACCTCCGTTCGATGGGCGCCGGCAGCGCCGAGTTCGTGCACACGGTGCTCGAGTGCTCGAAGCTCGCGTTCGCCGACCGCGAGGCGTGGTACGGCGACCCCGCGTTCGCGCCCGTGCCGCTCGACCGGCTGCTCTCCTCTGCCTATGCGGATGAGCGCCGCGCGCTCGTCACGGACACCGCCTCGCCCGAGTTCGTGCCCGGACTCGACGGCGCCCGGTTGCCGAACGTCCCAAGTAACAGACTGTTACTTAGTCAAGGGGCCGGCGAGCCAACCCGGGGCGACACCTGCCATGTCGACGTCGTCGACCGGTTCGGGAACGCCGTCTCGGCGACGCCGAGCGGGGGCTGGCTACAGAGCTCGCCCGTCGTGCCCGGGCTCGGCTTCCCGCTCGGCACGCGCGCGCAGATGTTCTGGCTCGAGGACGGCCTCCCGAACTCGCTCGAGCCGCGCAAGCGTCCGCGGACGACGCTCTCCCCGTCGCTCGCGCGGCGGGACGGCGACGTGTTGTCGTTCGGCACACCGGGCGGCGACCAGCAGGACCAGTGGTCGCTCGTCTTCTTCCTCCACCACGCGCTCTTCGAGCCGAACCTGCAGGCGGCGATCGACCTGCCGATGTTCCACTCGAACCACTTCCCGAGCTCGTTCTACCCCCGCGAGGCGAAGCCGCTCAACGTCGAGCTCGAAAAGCGCTTCGCGCCTGCGGTGGTCGGCGAGCTGCGCGAGCGCGGTCACGACGTCGACGTCACGGACGCGTGGTCGCTCGGCCGCCTCAGCGCGGCGTCGAACGACGCCGGCGGCACGCTCCGCGCCGCCGCGAATCCGCGCGGCATGCAGGGCTATGCCGTCGGGCGCTGACTGGGTCGCGTCGCTCGACCCCTGGCCCGAGGAGTTCGGCCTGGCGCGGATGCGGATGCTGCTCGACGCGCTCGGCAACCCACATCGGCGCTATCTCTCGATCCACGTCGTCGGCACGAACGGCAAGTCGACCGCGACGCGCACGATCGAGGCGCATCTCGCGTCGACGGGCCTAAACGTCGGCGCCTATCTCTCGCCGCACGTTCGCCGCTGGAGCGAACGGATCCGGACGGGCGGTGACGAGGCCGATTTCGAGGGTGCGATCGGCCGCGTGCGCGAGGCCTCGGTCGCGGTGGGCGCGACGCAGTTCGAGGTGCTGACCGCGGCAGCGTTCGCAGAGTTCGCCGCGGGCGTCGTCGAGGTCGCAGTCGTCGAGGCGGGTCTCGGCGGACGGCATGACGCGACGAACGTGATCGACGCCGCCGTCGTCCTGCTCACGAACGTCGGCCTCGACCACGTAGAAGTGCTCGGCGAGACCCGCGAGGCGATCGCGCGCGAGAAGCTCGCCGTTGCGGCCCCCGAAGCAACGGTTGTCCTGCCCGACGCCGAGTTCGCCCACCTCGTCCCGGGCAGAGAGGTTCTGCTCGGAGGCGCGCGCGAAGCCGCAGCCGCGTTCCTGGGCGAAAGCGTGGACGGTGACGTGGCGGTCGAGCTGCCGGGCCGGCTCGAGCGTCGCTCCGACTCGGAGATCTGGGACGGCGGGCACAACCCGGACGGCCTCGACTGGGCGTTGCCGCGTCTGCCGGCCGGCAGCTACACGGTCGTCGCGTCGATTCTGCGCGACAAGGACGTGGACGGGATGCTGGAACGACTGGCGAGAGTGGGCGTGC
>JACCTU010000052.1 GCA_013812235.1 Actinomycetota bacterium
TGAAGACGACCGCCGAGCCGGCGTGCCGCATCGCGTTTCGCACCGCGGTCTCGTTGGTGGCGCCGGGCTGCTCGCGTTCCTCGCGCCAGCGGACGACGACGAGGAGCGCGTAGTCGATCGCAATCCCCAGTCCGATCAGCGCGACGAGGAACTGGACGATCACGGAGACGTCGGTGATGTTGGCGATCGGCCAGATCAGGAGGAACGTGGTCGGGATCGCGACGAGCGCCATTAGCAGCGGCACGAACGCGGTGAACGAGCGGAAGACGAAGATGAGAACCAGGAGTGCGCCCACCGCCGCAAGCAGTGTCCCGATGAGAACACCGGTGCCGCCCTCCTCGCCGTCGCCCGCGGACGCGCGCAGTGCGTCGAGCCCTGTCACGTCGACAGCCGATCCGCCGACGGTGACGTCGGCAAGTGCGCCTTGCGCCAAACGGGCTTCGGCCTGGCCGGGGACCGTGCCACCCTTCGCCGAGATGTAGACGAGCGCGAACGTCGTGCGGCCGTCCTCGGAGACGAACGCCCGGTCACCAGTCGAGGCATAGGAGGCAGCCCTCGCCTCCGGTAGCGCGGCCTCGACCTTCGCCAGCGCCGCACCCAGCTGCTGCCGCACGCCGGGCGAGTCCACCGTCGTGCCTTGCGGGAGCGTCACGACGGGAACGAGCGGCGAGATGTCGCCGCCGGCGCCGTAGATCTCGCCGAGCTCCTGGTTCGTCTCGAAGCCCTCGCGGCCCGGCACGTTGAACTGCTGTGACAGAGCATCGTTCGCCGGCTGGAGCGCCGCGAACGCGGCGATCGTGACGGCGAGCCAGACACCGAGAACGAGTCGTTTGTGGCCGAGGACGAAGCGAGTGAGGACTTCCATGGCGTCTCCCTTTGGGGTCTTCGTACGGTGTACGATACTCGTACGATGTACGAGAAGTCAAGGGCCTAGCGAGATGGAGAGACCGGAGCCGGCAACGAGGGCGCGAGAGCCACTCAGTAAGGAGCGGGTGATCCGCACCGCCGTCCAGCTCGCCGACCGCGGCGGGCTCGAGGCGCTGACGATGCGCAAGCTCGCCGACGAGCTCGGCGTCGGCGTGATGTCGCTCTACTACTACGTGCCCAACAAGGACGAGCTCATCGAGGGCATGGTCGAGCTCGTCTTCAGCGAGATCCAGTTGCCGCCGAACGATGTCGTCTGGAAGACGGCGATGCGGCAGCGTGCCATCTCGACCCGAGAAGCGCTCAACCGCCACCGCTGGGCGGTCGGGCTGATGGAGTCGAACCCGCTGCCCGGCCCGCAGAGCTTCCGGGTCCACAACGCGGTTATCGGCTGTCTGCGCGAGGCGGGCTTCTCGATCGAGCTGACGATCCAGGCGTACTCGGTCCTGGACGCCTACATCTACGGCTTCGCGCTGCAGGAGAAGACGGTCCCGTTCGACGACGCGGCGGGCGCCGCAGCGGTTGCGACCGAGCAAGTCCGGGAGTTCGCGGCGGACGCAGAGCAACAACAGTCCGCCGCGCTCGTCGACGAGTTTCCGTACCTCGCCGAGGTCGTGGCCGGTCACGTCACGAAGGTCGGCCACGACTTCGAAGAGTCATTCGATTACGGGCTCGATCTCATCCTCGACGCGCTCGAGAAACGGCGCGTCGCCGCGTCCGCCTAGGCCTGCGTCGGGAAGAGTCTCCTCTCCACTGCAAGATGCGGCGCCCACTCGAAGCGACCGGCGCCGGCGAACTGCAGGTAGGCGTCGAGCGCCTCGCGCATCGCGTCGACGAAGCCTTCCGCGCGGCGCGGCTCGAAGCCGTCCTCCCACCAGAGGCCGATCACCTCCACGCGGCCGCCAGCGCGGTCGATCCGCGGCTCGATGCGCCCGACGAAGCGATCGCCGAAGAGGATCGGCAGCACGTACCAGCCCCACCGGCGCTTGGCCGGCGGGTGGAAGAGCTCCCAGACGTAGTCGAACCCGAACAGCGCACCGAGGAGCTTGCGGTCCCAGACGAGCGGGTCGAACGGCGGGAGGAACGCGACCGTAGGCGCCGGCTCTGGAGGCGCTTCCAGTAGCTCGACCTCGTCGCGGAGTACGAAGCGCTTGCCGCGCACGCCCTCGACCTCGACCGCGACGAGCTCGCCGGTCTCGAGGAGGTCCTCGCGGAGCGCGGTTCGACCGGGATGCTCCGGCCACCGCGGATCCTGCTTCGCCGGGCCGAGGCCGCCGAAGATGTCTCCACCGCCGCCGACGCCGAGCAGGCCGTGCGCGCGGTAGCGCGAGAGCATCTTGTGTCGCGCTTGTTCGCGCAGCGGCACCTCGCGCGCGAGCAGCTTCTTCGGTAGCAGCCGCTCGAGGAGGTCGTAGTACCGGCGCTTGCCGTCTCGTTTCGCGAGGCCGAGGTCGCCGGTCAGGGTGTACGCCTCGAGCAGCGCGCGCACGGTGTTGGTCGGCATCCCGAACCAGTCGGTCGTGTTGCCGGTCTCGCGTTCGAAGTCGAGCGACGACAGCGGCCCGTCTGCGCGGATCCGCTCGAGCACTCCGTCGGCAACCTCTGGGTTCTCGGCAAGCACGGCGGGCGGCCTCGCGCGCAGCGGCGCGCGGAACCACGGGAACTCGCTCGCGAGGACGAAGGAGAGCCCCTTGTTGTACGCCTCGAAGATCTCGCGCTGCTCGTAGAGCTCGTCGCACCACGCGGGGTCGTAGTCCGCGACGCGTGCGTGCAGCATGAGATCGTGCGTGCGGCCGGCGACGTCGATCGGGTCGAACTGGATCGATCCGAACCGGCGGAACACCTCGAGCACGGCGTCGGGGCCGCCCTGGAGCGAGCGCGCGGGCGCAAGCAGGTGGCGCGCCACGAGAAAGCGCCGTGCGGATTCGGCAGCGACCTTCACCGGCGGAACGCTAACGGGTGGTTGACGCGAGACGAGAGCGCATGGCAACCTCGCCCGTGATGGCTGCGCAGCCCTACGTCGTGCTTCCCGGCGAAGGCAGGTTCATCGACCTGGGCGACTTCGGGATGACGGTCAAGGCCGACGCCGCTGAGACGGGTGGCGTCGTGTCCGTGTTGGAGGCGGATGAGCCGCCTGGATTCGGCCCCCCGATCCACGTGCATCACGACGCGGCGGAAGCGTTCTACGTCCTCGAGGGCGAATACATCATGTACCTGGAGGATCGGGAGTTTGCCTGTCCGGCGGGATCGTTCATCTTCATCCCGCTCGGGGTTCGTCACGGCTTCAGGGTCGGAGACCGCCCGAGCCGTAAGCTCAACTTCTACTTCCCGGCCGCGATGATCGGCTACTTCGCCGATCTCGCCGCGGCGCTGCAACGCGACGATGTCGACGAAGACGAGCTGGCGGAGATCGCCCGGACTCACGGGATGGAGATCGTCGGACCCCCGTCGGAACGCTACGTCTGACTCGGTGGACTACTTCGGCGAAGGTGTGGCAGAGCGCTACGACGAGTCGTCCGCCGACATGTTCGAGCCGGCGGTCGTCGAACCAGCCGTCGACTTGCTCGCCGACCTGGCCGGCGACGGCGCCGCACTCGAGCTCGGGATCGGCACCGGTCGGATCGCGTTGCCGCTGACGCAGCGCGGCGTCCGCGTGCACGGCATCGACCTCTCGGAGGCGATGGTCGCGCAGCTGCGGGCGAAGCCGAGCGGTGAAGACATCGGCGTGACGATCGGCGACTTCGCCACCACCACGGTCGAGGGGACGTTCTCGGTCGCCTACCTCGTCTTCAACACGATCATGAACCTGACGACGCAGGACGAGCAGGTCGCGTGCTTCCAGAACGTCGCCGCGCACCTCGAGCCGGGCGGGTGCTTCGTGATCGAGGTTGGCGTTCCGGGGCTCCAGCGGCTCCCGCCCGGCGAGACCTTCCGGCCGTTCACCGTGACCGCGACGCGGCTCGGCTTCGACGAGTACGACGTCGCGTCGCAAGGGCTGATCTCACATCACTACCGGGTCGTCGACGACAAGCTCGAGGTCTGGTCGATGCCGTTTCGCTACGTGTGGCCGTCCGAGCTCGACCTGATGGCGCGGCTCGCCGGGATGACGTTGCGGGAGCGCTGGAGCGATTGGAATCGCGAGCCGTTCACGAGCGACAGCACCAAGCACGTCTCCGTCTGGGAGAAGATGGGCGTCTAGGGTCGCGCGAACCCCTTAACAGAGAGGAACTCCTTGGTATCCGACCGCTTCGATCGTTTCCTCCCGCTCGCCGGAGTGCTGGCGGGGCTGTTGTTCTTCGTCGGTCTCGCGCTGCTCTGGAACGACCCGAGCAGCGAGACCGGGCCGGCCGAGACGTTCGCCTACTGGCAGGACAATCGAGGCCAGCACCAGATCGTCGCGCTCCTGGTGGCACCGCTCATCGCGTTCTTTCTTCTCTTCTTCGGGGCCGGTCTGCGGCGACGACTTGCGCAGGGCAACGGCGACGCCGGCCACGGCTCGGTCGCCTTTGCGGGCGCGCTCCTCGCCGCTGCGATCTTCGCGGTCGTGGGGATGCTCGAAGGGGCGATGACGAACGCCGCGCACGAGGGACAGCGGGAGACCGTCTACACGCTGAACCAGTTCCACTCATACGACTGGCTCGGGTGGAATGCAGCGTTCGCGGCGATGTTGCTCGCAACAGGCTTGGGCGCTCGACGCAATGGGATGCTGCCGGCGCCGCTTGCGTGGGCAACCCTCGTCATCGGAGCGTCACTCCTGACGCCGGTCGGGTTCTTCGGGTTCATCCTCGTACCGGCGTGGTTGATCGCGGTCGGCCTCTGGCTCAGCCGCGGTCAGACCGGTCTGGGAGAAGACGGCGTGGCTTCCCTCGGGTAGGTCTGTCAGTCCGTCATGCGAACGGCGACGTCGTACTTCGTTACCGACGTGCGCCGTCCCGGAGTGTCACCGGCCGGCATCGCGCTCAGCGTCTCGTCGCCACGCTTGTAGTCGTCCTCCGTCTCGAAGAAGAGGATCACGAGTGACTTCTCGGCCTCGGGATCGTGAAGCACGATTACTTCGGTCGCCGGGACGTCCGGAGGCCGCTCCCCTTGATTAATCTCGCTTTTCATTTGTTCGATCCGGTCCTTGTCGACCCCTTCGAACGACACAGCACGCGCGAACGCCATCCCAAGCCTCCTTTTCGACTGTGGCAACCCTACGCCCTCGGCGTCTGCCCGTGGGGTCGGCCTGTGCGAGACTCGCGAATCGCGACGTTCGTCATCGTGCACGGCGGTTGGGGCGGCGGCTGGGAGTGGAGTGAGGTCGCCGAGCTCCTCCGCGAGCGAGGACACCGGGTCATCACGCCGACGCTGGCCGGCATGGGCGACAGGGCGGGCGAGGGCGGCCCGGAGATCGGCCTCGAGACGCACGTCCAGGACATCGTCGACGTGCTCGAGCACGAAGACCTTCACGACGTCGTGCTCTGCGCTCACAGCTACGGCGGCATGCCCGTGACCGGAGCGGCCGACCGCGTGCCTCACCGGATCGGCCTCGTCGTGTACATCGACGCGCTCGTGCCTCGCGATGGGCAGTCGGCGTTCGACCTCGTCACGGCGCAGTTCCGCAAGGACGCGCATGCGAGCGCTATCGACGTGGGTGGAGGATTGCGTGTTCCCATTCCCGCCGAGCTGCTGCCGCCGAAAGGGATCGTCCCCGAGGCGAAGTGGATCGACTACGTCGAGCGGCTCTGCGACCAGCCGCTCCGAACGTTCGCCGACCCCGTCCGGCTCCGACGTTCCACGGACCTACCGCCGCGCGCGTTCGTCCGTTGCACAAGTGGCCAGCTCGACCGCGATCTCGGCGACGACCCAATCGCGCCCGTTGCCGCTCGCGCGCGGGCCGAAGGCTGGACTTTTCGAGAGCTCGCGGCTCCGCACGACCCGCAGCTGACCCACCCCAAGGCCACCGCCGACCTGCTGGACGAGCTGGTCGCCGCACCGGACGTCGCCTGAACGTGCGAATAGGGTGAGTACGTTGCCCGTCGCCCGGCACGTCGTCGTCATCCTGACCGTGTTCGTGGCCACGGGCTGCGGAGGCTCGCAGGCGCCGACGTCGTTCTCAGCGGACGATGCGGACCGCATCGCACGCGTTCGACCCCGGACGCCCGACTGGACTTGGCCGGAGAGCCCGCGTTCCGAGGGTTCGTGCACTCCGGACGACGAGCCCGGCGAAGACGCCACCGACCCACTCCAGGCGGCGCTCGACCGGCGGTTCGCGGACGCCGGCTTCGTCTGCGACGCGGGGAGCAAGTGGCAGGACGAAGAGAAGCTGGGCAGCCTCGCTGCGCTGCGGTTCGGGAACGCGGCCGGGGCACACAAGGGGCTGGCCGCGTTCCGTGTGTTCGCGCACGGGTGGGGCGAGAGAAGCGGCGAGGTCCTCGGCGACGAGGAGATCGACGGCCTCGGCGACGAGGCCACGCGGCTGAGGGTGGGAGGCAACGGCGTGCAGGTGACGTACTTCTGGCGCCGGGGCAACCTCGTGCTCCAGGCTCACATCCACTGCTTCGGCGTCTGCCCGCCGGACGTCGACGCGCTCACACGCGTGTGGGTGGACGCGATCGACGAGGAGGCGAGAACCGGCGGTTAGCGGCGCAGGCTCAGTCCTCTCCGTCCCAGTAGTCGAGGATCGGCCCGGGCCGGCTCAGGAGGATCCGCTCGCCCGCGACGCTGCGGGCGCCGATCTTGCCGCTGTCGAGGTACTCGATGACGTCAGGCGCGATCAGCGACGAGAGCATCAGCACGCGGATCGGGGAGTCGGTGCGGTTGCTGACCTGGTGCGCGCCGTCCTTGCCTCGCGGGAAGCAGACGACGTCGCCTTCCTTCAGGTCCTGCTCGCCTTCGGGCGAGCGCAGCGTGGGTGCTCCGCGGACGACGAGGAGCCACTCCTCGTTCGCGTGGTGCGTGTGGTACGGCCACAGCCGGTCGCCCGGCTCGAGCTCGTACATGCTGCCGCCGATGAGCTCGGAGCCGATCTTCGCGCCGACCCACGCGTCCTTCGAGCGCCAGCCCTCACGCTCCTCGGTACGGTCCCACTCGTCTCCGTTGAGATTGAAGATCTTCACGGCGAGAGCCTAAACGGGCATCGCCAACGGTGTCAGACACTGTGGCACCGCCACGCGGTACGTTTCCGTCGTGGGCAGGAACGTCCTCGTCGTCAGCACCGTCGAACATGCGGACGACGTCTTGCGTGCCCATGTCGGGGATGCCGACACGATCAAGGTCGTGGTGCCGGTCGTACGGCAGGGCGTACTCGACTGGCTGGCCAACGACCAGAAGGCGTTCGGTCATGCGGAACAGGTCGCAGAACGCACGGCCGACGAGCTGTCCGGAGAGACCATCGACGCCGTTGCTGGGGAGGCGAACGTCGGTCTCGCCATCCGCGACGCTCTGGCGACCTTTCCGGCGGACGAGATCGTCGTTGCGGTTCGTCCCGAGGAGGAGGAAGGGTTCGTCGAGTCGCTCGCGACCGACAGCGCGCCGCACCACCGTCTCGAGGGAGTGCCCATCCGCTTTGTCGTGATCGGCGACTAGGGCCCGTCTCCTAACAACTCGGTCAACCTTGTGGGCATCTGGGAGATCGCGCAGAGCCTGTCTGAGGCCTAGGGCTCGTAGCGGCAGCGAGTGACCACCGACCGCCGCCGGCTGATCGAAGACGCGCTCGGACGGAGCCCGAGGACGATTCTCGAGATCGACGACGGATACGACTTCGAGGTCGCGATCGTCGACGACGCCTGGGTGTTCCGCTTTCCGCGGCGCTCAGGCGTCGAGGAGGCGCTCGAGCTCGAGATCGTCCTGCTGCCGGCGCTCGCGCCGGCGCTCCCAGTGGACGTGCCCTCGTTCGAGCACGTCTCGCGCAACCCGCTCTTCGTCGGCTACCGCCTGATCCGCGGCGAGCCGCTCGTCGACGAGGACGCCGACGGCGTCCTCGCGTTCCTCGACGCGCTCCACGCGCTCGACCCGTCCGGGCTTCCCCTGGCGCATCACGACTGGGTCGACGCCTACCGCCGACAGTGCGCGGAGTTCGAGCGGCTCGTCCTTCCCTTGCTCGACCAAGACCGCCGCGCAGAGGCGAAGCAACTGTTCGCCGACGCGGAGACCCTCGTGGACTTCGAGCCGGCGCTCGTCCACGCCGACCTCGGTCCCGAGCATCTCCTCGTGCGCGACAGCCGCCTCGCCGGCGTGATCGACTGGGGTGACACGCGAGTGGGCGATCCCGCCCTCGACTACGCCTGGCTGCTCAACGGCCCGTTCGCGGACTGGGACGTCGATCCCGAACTCCGACGCCGGGCTCGGTTCTACCACCGCCTGGCACCGTGGTACGAGGCGCACTACGGCCTGTTCACGAACCAGCCGTCGCACACCGAGAGCGGCCTGGCGGGGGTCAGGGACCGGCTCTGAGCCCCCACGAGCTCGACCTCACGTCGACGCGACCGCGTACACCTGCCACGTCCCCGGCACGCCCTTCAGCTCGTGCTCCCCGCGCGGCTCGAACACGAGGCCCGATCCAGAGGTGAGGTCCGCAACCGTCCGCGACACCAGGATCTCGCCCGGGCCGGCGAGCGCAGCGATCCGCGCGCCCGTGTGCACCGCGATGCCCGCGACCGAGTCGCCGCGTAGCTGAACCTCCCCCGTGT
>JACCTU010000061.1 GCA_013812235.1 Actinomycetota bacterium
GCGCGGTCGCGACCGCCCATCACCCGTCCGTACACGGTGACGAGGATGATCGCGACGATCACCCCGACGATGAACTGCAGCGCTCCGTCGAAGATGAGTCCTGCAACGATCAAGGACGCGATCCCGAGAAGGATCGTCACGATCCACCCCATCGGGTCACGGCCGGGGTTGATGAACCGGCCGAGCGCACCGACGATCGCGCCAACGATGATGAGCCATATCCATTCCATGCCGCTGAGATTCCCTTGCGGCTCGACGCGAAACGCTAACGCCGCTTCGCGCCGGGACCGGTGATCCCCCGACCCTGAAACACCCTGCGGTAGAGGATCAGGAGCACCACGGCCCCGACCAGGGACAGCAGGAAGATCCCGCCGCTCCCTCCGATCCCGAACACCCCGGCGATCAGCCCCCCGAGGAGCGACCCCACGATGCCCAAGGCGATGGTCCGCCAGACCGACATCGGATCCGGCCCCGGAACGGCCAGCCGCGCCAGGGCACCGACGATGAGTCCGCTGAGCGCGACGAGCAGGACGAAGACGAGGATGTCCATGCCGACGCTAGACGGGCTGGCGCGCTGCGTCGAGCTCGCGGCGCAGCGCTTTGATCTCGTCGCGGAGCTTCGCCGCGTATTCGAAGCGCAGCTCCTCGGCCGCCGCGAACATCTCCTCCTCGAGCGTGATCACGAGGCGGTGGAGCTCGTCGGGCGACAGGCCCTCGACCTTCTGCTGGCCTCGGCGGCGGCGGCCCGGCACGGTCGGAGACTCGAGCGTGAGGAACTCGGCGATGTCCGAGACGCCCTTGACGATCGACTCGGGCGTGATCCCGTGCTCCTCGTTGTACGCGAGTTGGACGGCACGCCGGCGGTCGGTCTCTTCGAGCGCGTGCTTGATCGCCTCGGTCATCTTGTCCGCGTACATCAGGACCTTTCCGTTTACGTTGCGCGCCGCGCGGCCGATCGTCTGGATCAGCGCCGTCTGGCCGCGCAAGAAGCCCTCCTTGTCCGCGTCGAGGATCGCGACGAGCGAGACCTCGGGCAGGTCGAGCCCCTCGCGGAGCAGGTTGACCCCGACGAGCACGTCGTAGTCGCCGAGCCTCAGCTCGCGGATGATCTGGATCCGCTCGAGCGTGTCGATCTCGGAGTGCAGGTAGCGCGCCTTCACGCCTGACTCGAGCAGATAGTCGGTCAGGTCCTCCGACATCTTCTTCGTCAGCGTCGTCACGAGCACGCGCTCTCCGACCTGCTCGCGCCGACGGATCTCGTTCAGCAGGTCGTCGATCTGGTTCTTCGTCGCGCGCAGCTCGACTTCGGGGTCGACGATCCCCGTCGGGCGGATCAGCTGCTCCGCGATCCGCGTCGAGTGCCGGAGCTCGAACGGGCCCGGCGTCGCGGAGACGAACACCATCTGGTGCCCGCGCTGGAGGAACTCGTCGAAACGAAGCGGCCGGTTGTCGAGCGCCGAGGGCAGACGGAAGCCGTAGTCGACGAGCGTCTGTTTCCGCGAGCGGTCGCCTTCGTACATCCCACCGATCTGCGGGACGGTCTGGTGCGACTCGTCGACGAAGATCAGCATGTCCATCGGGAAGTAGTCGAGCAGCGTGAAGGGGTGCGTGCCGGGCGCGCGACCCTCGAGGATCCGCGAGTAGTTCTCGATCCCCGAGCAGAACCCGAGCTCCTTCATCATCTCGAGGTCGTACTCGGTGCGCTGCCGCAAGCGATGCGCCTCCAGCATCTTCCCTTCACCCTCGAGAACTCTGAGCCGCTCCTCGAGCTCGTGCCGGATGTCGACGACCGCGCGCTCGATCGTCGGGCGCGACGTGACGTACTCCGTCGCGGGCCAGATCGCGATGTTGTCGAGCTTGGCGAGCACCTCGCCCGTCAGCGGGTCGAAGTGGGTGACCGCCTCGACTTCGTCGCCGAAGAAGGAGATGCGGTACGCGGTCTCCTGGTTCGCCGGCTGGATCTCGAGCACGTCGCCCTTCACCCGGAAGCGCCCCCGCCCGAGCACTGCGTCGTTCCGCGAGTAGGCCGAGTCGATCAGCTTGCGCAGGACGAGGTCCCGGTCGTGCTGCTCCCCCACCTCGAGGATCAGCACGCGCTCGCGCCACTCCTCGGGCGAGCCGAGCCCGTAGATGCACGAGACCGACGCGACGACGATCACGTCCCGGCGGCTGAACAGCGAGGACGTCGCAGCGAGCCGCAGCCGGGCGATGTCGTCGTTCTGCGAAGAGTCCTTCTCGATGTAGAGATCCGCCTGCGGGACGTACGCCTCGGGTTGGTAGTAGTCGTAGTACGAGACGAAGTACTCGACCGCGTTGGTCGGGAAGAACTCGCGGAACTCGTTGCAGAGCTGCGCCGCCAGCGTCTTGTTGTGCGCGATCACGAGGGTCGGCTTCTGGACCTCCTCGACGATCCACGCCATCGTGGCGGTTTTGCCCGTGCCGGTGGCGCCCAGCATCGTCTGGTAGCGCTCTCCCGCGTGGACGCCCTCGGAGAGCTCCGCAATCGCGCGGGGCTGGTCGCCCGTGGGGTTGTAGGCGGCTGCGGTCTTGAACTGCGGCACCGGAACAGGGTACAAACGCCTGTGCCCTCGACCGAACTCTGCCGGGCGCTCGGGATCGAGCAGCCGATCCTTTCGGTCGGCTTCGCCGCAGCCGCGGGACCGGAGCTGGCGGCTGCCGTCTCGAACGCCGGCGGGCTCGGCGTCGTCGGGGGCTCCGGGTTCCCGTCGTCGTACCTTCGCGAGCGCATCGCGGCCACGCGAGAGCTGACCGACCGGCCGTTCGGGATCAATCTGATCATCGACGATCAGGGCGACCCCGAGGCCACGGCCGTGCTCCACGAGCGCTTCTCGGCGTGCGTCGACGAGCTCGTTCCGGTAATCGTGCTCTTCGAAGGCGATCCCTCCTGGTACGTGGATGCGGCCCGTGGACGCGGCCCCAAGGTGTTCATCCAGGTCGGCTCGCCCGCCGAGGCCCGGGCAGCCGCCGATGCCGGCGTCGATGCGGTGATCGCGCAGGGGGTCGAGGCGGGCGGGCACATCGCCGCGAGGCACGGGCTCTTCGTAAACCTGCCCGCGATCGTCGACGCCGTCGCGCCGCTCCCGGTGCTCGCCTCCGGCGGGATCGCGGATGGCCGAGGACTCGCGGCGGCGATCGCGCTCGGCGCCCAGGGCGTTTCGTTAGGAACGCGCTTCGTGGCGACGGACGAGGCGTTCGTCTCCGACGAGTACAAGCGCCGCGTCGTGGCCAGCGGTGCCGCCGACACCTTCTACAGCGAGTTCCTGTTCGACGTGAACTGGCCCGACGTGCCCCACCGCGCGATCAAGACCAAGGCCTACGACGAGTGGGTCGGGGCGGGCATGCCGCCGTCCGGGGAGAGGCCCGGTGAGGGAGAGACGATCGGCGCGTTGCACCGGCCGTGGGGCGAGCTCGAGATCTCGCGCTGGACCTCGTTCATGGCGACCCCGTGGTTCGAGGGCGACCTCGAGTTCGCGCCCCTGTGGGCGGGCGAGTCGGTCGAGCTCGTCCACGAGATCCTGCCCGCGGGCGAGGTCGTGCGGCGGATCGCCGCCGAGGCCGACGAAGTGCTGGCGCGCGTCGGCCGCTACGCCTGAGGGTGTGGCGCCGCGGACTACGCGGAAAGAGACACGCGTGGACCGATCCTCCGTACTCGTCCTACGCCGCGATCGCGGCGACGTTCGTCGGCGGGCTGACGCTCGCAGCCGTGCTCGCCCGCGCGCTCGGCCGCGAGCCGCGTGCGCTCTCGACGCTCGACTTCGTCACGCTCTCCGCCGCAACGTTCAAGGCCTCGCGCACGATCTCGCACGACAAGTTGACGAGCTTCTTGCGCGAGCCGTTCGTCGAGGGCGACGCCTACGACGGGGACGACGAGGCACCGGCCGGCGAAGGGATGCAGCGCGCGATCGGCGAGCTCGTGACGTGCACGCGCTGCGTCGGCGCGTGGGTAGCCGCAGGCCTCGGCACCGCACAGATCCTCACGCCGCGCCTGGGCCGCCTGCTCACGTGGTCGCTCGCGGCCTCGGCGGCGAACGACTTCCTGCAGGCGTCGTTCGTTGCGCTCGAGCGAAAGAGCGAAGATCTCGGCGATCGAACCTAGTCGCGCAGGTATCGCTCGCGTTCGGCGGACGAGAGCGTCCGCTTGGTATTCCTGAGCCGTGCCTCTGCGAGCGCGACGAGCCCGGGGAGCGTCGGGCAGAGCTCGCACTGATACGACCGCAGCGTCCCGTCCGTCCCGGCGCTCACGATGCGATACCCCTGTCCGACGAACGCAGCTGCCGCAAGCGGGCCGCTGTGG